>CAZQGA010000025.1:9444-13330 GCA_964592735.1 uncultured Chromatiaceae bacterium
ATCGCAGCGGCGTTTTCGCCTCGGCCGGCCAGCCCACCACGATGTTGCGCCCCGCCAGTTCGACGGGTATTCCCTGGCGCACGTGGCACGCCTCGATGAGGACGCCGGCGCCGGTTCGCACCGACTCCGCCAGCCACCACCAGGCGCTCGAGCCCGGTGGCTTCCAGCGCGCGGATGCACTTGGCGACCAGCGTATCGACCACAGCCTCCTGGAAGGAGTTGGCGAGATCTGCCCGGTCGGCCTCCGTGAGCGGCCCGCTGGCGCCGAGCTCCCGCGCCCGGGTCACCACCGCGGTCTTCAGACCGCTGAAGCTGAAGTCCAGGCCTGCGCGGTTGAGCATGGGCCGGGGAAAGCGGTGGCGGTCGGGGCGGCCCTCACCCGCCAGCCGGGCCAGTTGCGGCCCACCCGGGTAGGGCAGGCCCAGCATCTTCGCCGTCTTGTCGAAGGCCTCGCCCGCAGCATCGTCCAGCGTCTGCCCGAGGATGCGGTAGCGGCCAATGCCCGCCACCTCCACCAGCAGGGTGTGCCCACCCGAAACCAGCAGGGCAAGGAAGGGAAACTCCGGCCGGTCATCCTCCAGCAGGGGGGCAAGCAGGTGCGCCTCCATGTGGTGGACCGGGATTGCTGCGATTCCCCAGCCCGCCGCAAGCCCCACGGCCACCGTCGCCCCGACCAGCAGGGCGCCGATCAGCCCTGGCCCCGCGGTATAGGCCACTGCAGCCAGCTGCGGCCCGGTCACCCCGGCAGCCGCCAGACAACTGTCCACCATGGGCAGGAGCTTGCGGATATGGTCGCGTGAGGCCAGCTCCGGGACCACACCCCCAAACGGGGCATGGGTGGCAATCTGGCTGTGGATCAGGTGGGCCAGCAGGCCGCGCTCACGGTCATGGATGGCGACGGCGGTTTCGTCACAACTGGTCTCGATACCGAGGATCATCATCGTTCAAATGCCTGGGTGCTTTGCAATCGGGCCTGAAATGGCTATATTGTGCGGCCTCAACCGGCCTGGCGCCGGTTTTTTCAGCTGGAAACCACGGCCGAGGGTCACGAACTTGCCGAGCGTACGCGTCCGAGACAACGAGCACTTTGATGCCGCCCTGCGGCGCTTCAAGCGCGCCTGCGAGAAGGCGGGCGTCCTGACCGAACTGCGGCGTCGCGAGTTCTACGAAAAGCCCACCCAGGAGCGCAAGCGCAAGCGCGCGGCCGCCATCAAGCGTCAGCTCAAGCGCAGCTCCCGCGACAGCAGCCGTCGCCGGCGTCTGTACTGAGCGCGGACCGGGTTGCGACTGGCCTCCCCCACCGCCACGCCGGCCATGTCGCTCAAGGCCCGGGTCACGGAAGACATGAAGGCCGCCATGCGCGGCGGCGAAAAGCTGCGCCTCGCCACCATCCGCATGCTGCTGGCGGCGATCAAGCAGCGCGAAGTCGACGACCGGCGCGAGATGACCGACGCCGACGTCCTGCAGATCACCGAGAAACTCATCAAGCAACGCCGCGAGGCTGCGGGCCTGTACGCCAGCGCCGGACGCAGCGAACTCGAGGCCAGGGAAACCGAGGAAGCCGGCATCCTGTCTGCCTATCTGCCGGCGCAACTCGGTGCAACGGAAATCCAGGCGCTGATCGAGGAAGCCCTGGCGGACACTGGCGCCACCGGCGTCAAGGACATGGGCAAGGTGATGAATGCCCTGCGCCCCAGGCTGCAGGGCCGCGCAGATATCGCCCAGGTCAGCAACCTGGTCAAGGCACGGCTCGCCGGCTGAGGTTATGGACGGGCGCCAGCCGCGCCCGTGGACGCCCGCTCGGGCCACGCCGTATCCTGCGACTGCCATCTTCAGGAGCCTGCGGATTCCGGCCAAGATGACAGGGCGCATTCCACAGCATTTCATCGATGAACTGATGCAGCGGGCCGACATCGTTGATGTCATCGGTGCACGCATCCAGCTGAAGAAGGCTGGCCGTGAATACAAGGCCTGCTGCCCCTTCCACGGCGAGAAAACCCCCTCCTTCACCGTCAGCCCGACCAAGGGCTTTTACCACTGCTTCGGCTGCGGCGCCCACGGGACAGCACTTGGCTTTCTCATGGAATACGACCGCCTGGACTTCGTCACGGCCGTGGAGGAACTGGCCGCGCGACTCGGGCTCGAGGTGCCGCGGGAAGCTGCCACCCAGCAGGCCGCACCGCTGGCACCGCTGTACGCCGTACTGGAGCAGGCCGCGGATTTCTTCGAAAAGTCACTGCGCAGCCACCCGGCCGCGGTGGACTATCTGCGCGGGCGGGGTCTCGCCGGCGACACTGCCCGCGCCTTTCGCATCGGCTACGCACCACCGGGCTGGGACAGCCTGCTGCGTGGGTTCGACGAAGGTGAGGAAGCCCGGCGGCAACTGCTGGCAGCAGGACTGATCGTCGCACGCGATGGCAGCGGCGGTTACTACGACCGCTTCCGCGACCGGATCATGTTCCCGATCCGCGACGCCCGCGGGCGCATCGTCGGCTTCGGCGGCCGCGTGCTCGGCACGGGCGAGCCCAAGTACCTCAACTCACCAGAGACAGCCGTGTTCCACAAGGGCCAGGAACTCTACGGCCTGTACGAAGCGCGCCAGGCGGACCGCAGGCTGGCCAGGCTGCTGGTGGTCGAAGGCTACATGGACACTGTCTCGCTGGCGCACCAGGGCCTGCACAATGTCGTCGCAACGCTTGGCACCGCAACCACTGGCGAACACCTCCGGCGCCTGTTCCGGGTCGTCCCGGAGATCGTTTTCTGCTTTGATGGCGATCGCGCCGGCCGTGCTGCCGCCTGGCGTGCCCTGCAGGCCACCCTGCCGGAGGTGCGTGAAGGGCGCCAGGTCCGGTTCCTCTTCCTGCCGGAGGGCGAAGACCCGGACTCACTGGTGCGCAAAGAGGGCGCCGACGCCTTCAGTGCCCGGATCGACCAGGCGACCGCCCTCTCGGACTATCTGCTCGATGAATTGCGCCAGCAGGCGGGCAGCGATTCACTGGACGGTCGCGCCCGGCTGGCGCAGCTTGCCCAGCCCCTGATCGGTCTGCTGCCGGCAGGCGTCTACCGCGAACTGCTGACCGACCGGCTGGCGCAGGAAGTGGGCCTTGCACGCGAACGGCTTCCGGCCGCGCTCGGCACAACACCGCCGCACAGGCCACCGGCGCCGCCAGCCCGCCGTGCGATATCCCGGCAAACGGGTGGGCGGGCCTCCATCGTCGGCCAGGCTATCGCGCTGGCGCTCAGCTACCCACAGATCGCCGCCACGGTGGAGGCTCCGACCGGCCTGGCCACCGCACGGGTCAAGGGAGCGGGCCTGCTCGCTGAATTGCTGCAGCTCATCCGGATGCATCCGGAACTGAATACCGGTGCCATTCTCGAGCGATTCCGGGACCGGCCTGAGGCACCGCACCTCTCGGCGCTGCTGGCCGTTCCCGGTCCGGTTGGCGAGACCGGGGCAAGGACTGAACTCAGCGACAGCCTGCAGCGGATCCTCCGGTTCGATCGGGAGGAACGTTTGGCGATTCTCGTGTCCAAGGCGGCATCGGCCAGCCTGACACCGGAGGAAAAGGCGGAATTCCGCCAGCTGCAGCGCGACCAGGCGGGCAATGCAGGGTAAAGCTCCCGGGGTTGCCTGCCGATAAGCCAGCAGCAGGCCCAAGCCGGATCACGGAGCCGCGGCAATCCGAATTTATTATTTTTAATTCAATAAGTTGGATGCCATGCTCCACTGCTGGCCCAACCACCAGCCCGACGACCCGACGCGCGATTACCTGTGGCTGCGCGCCGGCCGCCCCCATATAATGCGCAGTTTTCGCGCTCGAGCCGAGGTACAACGGTGGACGAATTGACCGACAACACCACGACTGCGGAACAGCAGTCCCAGCTC
>CAZQGA010000026.1:0-7918 GCA_964592735.1 uncultured Chromatiaceae bacterium
GTCGACAGCCATGAGCTGTACTTCGCCCCCTGCGATGCCTGTGGTGGCTGCTATATCCAGGACGCCTATGCGCTCGACTACCGGCGCTGCCCGTTCTGCGAGATGAAGGACCACCGTAGCCTGGCCGGTACTGGCGATTTTTGTCTCAACTCCGCCTGATATCCTGCCCCCGAATCCATGCCAGAGATCACCAGCCTCTTTGCCGGCGACTACATCGACCGTGCCACCGGGCTGCGCCAGGACGCTGCCAGACTCAGCGCCGCCTGGGGCGATCCAGCCACACGCTTCCTGCCTGTATGGGAAGCCCGGTGCCTGATCCGCGACGGCACCGCCGGACGGCTCACCGCCGCCGAACTCGGCCCCCGCCTCCCGCCACCCGGGCAGGGGATCTTCCTCGGGCTCGAGGATGGCGCCTGCCGCTTCGCCGTGCAGGTGCAGGCACGCGAGGTGCCGGCAGAGCTCGGCCACTTCGGCGGACTGCGTGACCTCATCAGCCTCGTGCCGGAGCGCGAGGCGGCGCTCCTCGCCTACGCACGCGGCATGGTCAACTGGCACCGGCAACACCGGCACTGCGGAGCCTGCGGCGCACCCAATCGCCTGGATGAAGGGGGATTCGTGCTGACCTGCAGTTCCCCCGGTTGCGCCCGGCGCAGCTTTCCACGCCTCGATCCGGCCATCATCGTGCTCGTGCACCACGACCAGCGCTGCCTGCTGGGACGCCAGTCGTCATGGCCGGCGCAGCGCTTTTCCACCATTGCCGGCTTCGTCGAACCGGGCGAGGCGCTGGAGGATGCCGTGCAGCGTGAAGTCACGGAGGAAGCCAACATCCGCCTCGCCCACTGCCGCTACATGGGTTCGCAACCCTGGCCATTCCCGGCCTCCCTCATGATCGGCTTCCATGCGGCCGCTGCCACCGCCGATATTGCACTCAACGATGGCGAGCTTGCCGAAGCGCGCTGGTTCAGCCGCGACGACCTCGGCAACGGTACGGTGGTGCTGCCACCGCGCGCCTCCATCGCCTGGCGGCTGATCGAGGCCTGGTACGACGCGGTACCGGGGCCGGGACTGGCCAGCCTGCACCACGATGGCGCCTTCCTGCGCCCGGCAGGCATCCCGGCGGAGCAGCGCTGACACGATGTGCCTCGTCGCTGTCGCCTGGCGCGCCCATCCGCGCTACCCGCTCATCGTCATCGGCAATCGCGATGAACTGCACGGCCGGCCGGCTGCGCCGGCAGCCTGGTGGGACGGCGCCACCGACGTCCTCGGTGGACGTGACCTCGTCGCTGGCGGCAGCTGGCTCGCCGTAAGCCGCCAGGGCCGCTTTGCGGTAATCACCAACAACCCGCAGCGCCCACCCGGCCCGGTACCGGGACCCAGCCGTGGACAACTGGTACGGGACTTTGTCAGCAGCAGCCGGCCGAGCGGACGCTTCCTCGACGCGGTGCAGGCCAGCGAGACGCGCTATCCCGGTTTCTGCCTGCTGGCCGGGACACGCACACAGGTGCGTGGCTTCGTTACCCCGCGGGGTGACCATCCAGGCCGCTGGACCCTCTCCACGGGGGTAACCGCCATCAGCAACTCACCGCTGGACCAGCCCTGGCCGAAAGTCCGCTACCTGCAGCAGGCGCTGGTGCAGGCGTTGGCGAACGGGCAACCCGATCCCGGGCAGTTGCTCGCACTCCTGGCGCGGCACGAACCAGTGGCAGCGACCGCAACAGATGACGGCAACCCGGCCGCCCGCCGTCCCTTCGTCATTGGCCAGGACTACGGGACGCGGGCGAGCACCGTCGTGATGATGGATGCCGCGGGCCATTGTCGGTTCATCGAACGCCGCTTCGATTCCTCAGGCACGATGCAGGGCGAGACACTGGAAGACTTCCAACTCGGCTGAGGACATCCCCGACTTGCGCTTTCAGAAAACGGCGGGCGACACTGCCGACACCCCTGCAACAGCCCGTTCAAACCACCTGGAGCCCGGATCCTTGGACAACCCGTACATGGCCGCAGTCGGCCAACAGCCCGGCATCTTCACCCCGGATGAGTGCCTCTGGCTCGCCAGCGTGCCACTGCCGGTGGCGGACGCCGAAATCTACGACGCACAAGGCCCGGCGGCCCGTGTGGATCGCGAGTTGCGTCGCACCCGCGAGCGCATCCTGCCGCGCAACCGGGAGTTTGGCTGGGTCTTCAACCGCCTCGACAAGCTCGCCCGGGAAGCCAACGACAAGGCTTATCAGTTCCGGCTCGACAACCGCATGACGGCACATATCCTGGAATACGAACCGGACGGATTCTTCGACTGGCACATGGATCTCGGTGCCGGTCCAACCGCTTCACGCAAGCTGACCCTGGTGACCTTCCTGACGCCACCCACGGAATACGAGGGTGGCGAGCTGCTTTTCATGGATGGTGGTGCGCCCATGCGCCCGGAGCAGGGCATGACGGCGATCTTTCCCTCATACCTCCTGCACAAGGTCAACCCCGTCACCCGCGGCAACCGGTTCACGCTGGTCAGCTGGCTGCACGGCCCCTGTTTCGCCTGATCCGGCCGGGCGAGCCGCGCAGAATATCGTCCTAATGGCGTCGGTCACCGTGGTGATCATGGCCGCCGCCATGCCGGTGATCCCGGTGGCCGGAATGCCGGTAGACCACCCGCGGTGGCGGGTACCAGTAACCCGCCGGTCCATGCATGGCGTAGCCTGGCACATACACCGGCACGACGGGAGCCACCGGATAGGCGTATCCCGGCATCCACCGTGGTCCGGTAGCGAAACCCACGTAAACCCCGGGCGTAGCCACCTGCACGCTGATGTGCGGTGGCGGACTGGCAAAGACAGCGCTGCCGAAACCGAGCAGCACGGTACCCGCCAGGGTGGCGATGGCGTGGCGGAAGCTTGACGACCTTGAGAAGTTCACGCAGGAATCCCCTTTCTCTGAAAGATTGCAGCTCGCAGAACCATAAACGCGGCGGGTGGCACCGCGTTGACAGCGGCTGGACAGCCGCCAGGGGCTGCGGCAACTGATCAGCGCGGGACGGTGGGTACGGGCAGCAGAACGCTGCGTAGTTCACTGCGGGCAGCCTCGAGCGTCGCCAGAAATGCCGCATCCCGATAGAGCAGTGCTGCGACAGCGACGGCAGCCATGCGGCCGGCCTCGACGTCCGAGGGGTAATGCACCCCGCCCGCGATGCGGTTGTCACCAAAAACGATGCCGCGTGTGAACAAGGCTGCCCGCTGCTCCGGCACCATATCGGCGAGCAGGATACCCCAGAGGTAGCCGCAGGCTGCATGTCCGCTCGGGTACGAACCGCTGGCGTGTATCGTCGCCACGGGAACGATATCCGGATCCGCAACGAAGGGTCGCGGGCGCTGCCAGTGGCGCTTGCTCGCTGCGACGACCAGGGCCACATCGCGACAGGCCGCACGGCCGAGCGCGGTGGTGCGCGGCAGCGCCTCGGCATTGAAGCGGGGGCCGAGCACGTCGGCAAAGCGGAACATCGACACCTCCTGATCGGCCTTCACGGCAGCCACCAGCGCCGGCGTGCGTCCTGCCTGCGCAGCATGCACCGCCGCGAGGTCGGCAATCGCCGCTGCGGCGCCTGCTGCGGGTGGATCGGGCAGGAAACGCGCGAGATCGAGGTCGCCCGGCCGCACCCAGGGGCCGTCGTCGGCATACGCGGGAGGCAGCAACAGGATGAGCAGCCCAAGCACGCCCAGGCACCAGGAGATAAAAACGCTGCGCTGCTGCTCCATGTTCATGGCATTCCTCGCGTGGACGGCGGCGCACAGGGCCGCTACGACAGTCATGCTAACGCAGCCGTAACCGGTCGTGCCGTCGCCCGGCCAGACGTCCCGGCAACAGGCTCCCGTTTGTGCAAAACGCCTGTTGACTTTTTGTCGTGGCTGCATATTATGCGCATCCTCTTTTTCTTATGCGCATGACAGCCGATGCCACAGGCTCCCAGTTCCATGGAAAAGCGCCAGAAGGCGATCCTGGCGATCCTGCGCAGCCGGCGGGTGGCACGGCAGTCCGAACTGGTGCGCTTGCTCAAGGAACGGGGCATCCGCGTGACGCAGTCGAGCGTGAGTCGTGACCTCCAGCAACTCGGCATCACCAAGCTCGACACCGGCTACCAGCAGCTCGAGCAGCCGGACCCGGAAGTGGACCGTGACGCGGCGCTGGTCGCCGAGCTGGTGCGTGAGGTGCGCACGGCCGGCGGCAACCTCACCGTGGTGAAGACCGCCGAAGGGGCGGCCCAGCGCGTGGCGCTGTACCTCGACCGCAGCGGCTGGACCGAGATCGTTGGCACGGTCTCCGGGGACGACACGATTTTCGTGGCCACCCGCGGCGGCAGCGAACAGCGGCGGCTGCTGGTGCGGTTGCGCTCACTGGTGCACGACGAGGGCGCCTGACGCCCGATTTATCTGGTTTTCAAAGGACTTATCGCATGACAACCCAGGCCGACAGCTCTCCCATCATCCTTGGCTTTTCCGGGGGACTGGACACGTCGTTCTGCGTGCCGTGGATGAAGGAGCACTACGGCCGGCCGGTGGTCACCGTGACCATCGACACCGGCGGCATCGATGAGGCTGGCGCCCGCGACCTGGAGCAGCGGGCGAAGGCCCTCGGCTCCCAGGAACACCTCCTGGTGGAGGCTCGCCAGGTGTTCTTCGACCGCGTGCTCAAGTACCTGATTTTCGGCAATGTCCGCCGCGGCCACCTCTACCCGCTCTGCGTCGGCGCCGAGCGGGGCATTCAGGCAACCTTGCTCGCCGAACTCGCCCGGGCACGGGGCAGTTCGACCGTGGCCCACGGTTGTACGGCCGCCGGCAACGACCAGGTCCGCTTTGAAGTCGCCCTGCGCACGATCAGCCCCGGCCTGGAAGTGCTGGCGCCTGTCCGCGACCAGGCTTTCATCCGCAGCGAGCAGCAAAAGTACCTCGAAGAACGCGGCTTCCCGGTCCCGGTCCGCGGCTCTTCCTATTCGATCAACCGTGGCCTCTGGGGCGTGACCATCGGCGGGCGTGAGACGCTCGATTCCAGGGAGTCGATCCCGGAGAGCGCCTGGGTGCTCTCACCGAATGCCTTCGAGAAAAATCTGCCGGCCACCCGCCACACGGTGGAATTCACCCAGGGCATACCGACGGCGCTCGACGGCAAGGCGATGGGTCCGGTGGAGCTGATCGAGGCGCTGGAAGCGCTCGCAGGCCCTTACGGCATCGGCCGGGGCATCCACGTGGGCGACACCGTACTGGGCACCAAGGGCCGCGTGGCCTTCGAGGCGCCTGCCGCCGAGGTGCTGCTCGTCGCCCACCGCGAGCTCGAGAAGCTCGTGCTCTCCGGCCTGCAGCAGCGCATCAAGGACCAGGTGGCGACGCAGTACGGCGACTTCGTCCACGAAGGCAAGCAGCTCGACCCGGTCTGCCGTGACATCGAGGCCCTGCTCAGTTCCTCGCAGCAGCGGGTCACCGGCGAGGTACGCCTGGTATTGCGGCCCGGCAACCTGTTCGTCGAGGGCGCAGTCTCGCCGCACTCGCTGATGGCGGCCACCAAGGGCGTCTACGGCGAAAAGGCCGGCGAGTGGACGCCGGCGGACGCGCTTGGTTATTCACGCATTCTCTCCCTCCCCGGGATCCTGCAGACCCGGGCTGCCGGTGGCCGCAAATGAAGACCGTCATCGCCGACAAGATCAGTTCCGTCGCCCAGTACGCGCACCTCTCCCGCGAACTGCGCCTCGGCACGGACATCCCCTGCGAGGAAGGCGTGCTGGTCGCCGCCGAGATCCTCAACAGCAAAGGCACTTACAACACCCTGGAGCTCACCAGCGGGCGGATGGCGCACGTCAAACGCGGCGACGTCATCGTTGGTGCGCTCGGCCACCGCAAGGCGCTGTTCGGCTATTCCGGCCACCTGCCCGAAAAAGTCGCGGTGGGCGACGTACTCAACGTGCTGAACATGGGCGGCGTCATCGGCGTCTGCGACTCCATCAACCCGAGCTTCGGCCCGCCCTTCGAGGCGCGCATCCTCGGCGCCGTACTCGATTTCCCCTACCTCGGCGAGCGCATCGGGGTGCCGGCCCGTGCCGGTGCCGAACGGCTCGACTACAGCGCCCCGCTGGATGCCGGTGGCGTGCCGGTGGTCGCACTGGCTGGCACCTGCATGAATGCCGGCAAGACCGCAGCGGCCTGCGCCATCGTCAGCCGGCTGCGCCACCTCGGCTATACCGTCGATGCCTTCAAGTCCACCGGCGTTGCACTCCGGCGCGACATCCTCGCCATGGAGGACGCCGGGGCGCGCAACACGATGCTGTTCTCCGACTTTGGCGTGGTCTGCACCACGGCGAAGAACGGCCCGGCCGTCACGCGGACGATCCTCACCCGGCTCGCCGCCGGGCGCCCCGACGTCATCGTCTTCGAACTCGGCGACGGCATCCTCGGCGCCTACGGCGTGGAGGCGATCCTGCGCGACGCCGATATCCGCGCGGCGCTGAGCTGCGTGGTGCTCTCGGCCAACGATCCGGTCGCCGCCTGGGGCGGTGTGGAGCTGCTGCGCAACGATTTCGGCATCGAGCCGGCGATCGTCACCGGCCCGGCCACGGACAATCAGGTGGGCCGCGACATCATCGGCGAGCGTTGCGGCGTACCAGCGATCAATGCGATCACCGATGCCGCGACGATCGGTGAAGCCGTCGCGCGCAGTCTCGGCTTCGAGGTGCGGGCATGAGCGCGACAACAGCGCGGGTGCCGACGCTGATCCTCGGCGGCAGCGGTTATGTGGCCGGTGAGGTGTTGCGCCTGGTGCTCGGTCATCCGGGCCTGGCGCTGGCGGGCATTCTTTCGGAGAGCCAGGCGGGCAGCCCGGTGGCCGCAACCTTCCCGCACCTGCGCGCGCTGGCCGGCGACCTGAAGTTCAGCAACCGTGACCAGTTGCTGGAGCACTTCGGCCCCGGGCGCCTGCTGCTCCTGTCGGCGGCCCCTCACGGCGCCAGCGCCGGGCTGCTGGCCGGCTTCATCAGCTGGGCCCGCGAGCGGGGTACTAAATTGACGGTGGTCGACATGTCGGCGGACTTCCGCTTCGCAACGGCGGCCGCCTATGAAGCGGTCTACAAGCATCCGCACGGTGCGCCACAGTTGCTCGGCGAGTTCGCGAGTGCCCTGCCCGAGCACCTGGCGGCCACGGACCGGCCCCACATCGGCCATCCCGGCTGCTTCGCCACGGCCATGCTGATGGCAGCCGTACCGCTCCTGAAGCTCGGCATCACCGAGCACGACCTGTTCGCGGTCGGCGTCACCGGCAGCACCGGTGCCGGACGCACACCCACCGCAACCACCCACCACCCCGAGCGACACTCCAACCTGTTCGCCTACCAGCCGCTGGTCCACCGGCATGCGCCGGAAGTCATGGACCTGTGCGAGCAGGCGACCGGACGGCGCCCGCGGCTGCACTTCGTGCCGCAATCCGGACCCTTCGCGCGGGGCATCCACCTGACGCTGCAGGCCCGCCTCAAGGGCAATACCAGCGCGGATACGCTGCGCCAGCAACTGCGGGATTTCTACGCCGGCGCCGGATTCGTGGCGGTCGTCGACGGCATGCCGCGGCTCAAGGACATCGTCGGCAGCAACTACTGTCACCTCGGCGTCACCGTCAACACCGACACCGTGGCCGTGATGGTGGTCGAGGACAACCTCGTCAAGGGCGCTGCCGGGGGGGCGATGCAGTGGGCCAACCGCAAGCTCGGCTTCCCGGAGGCAACGGGCCTCACCCAGCCGGGGATGGCCTGGGCATGAACCAGCGTATGAACATGGACATGAACGCCACCAGCCATCTCCTCGACGTCTATCCGTACCTCCCCTTCAGGCCCGAGGCGGCGGAGGGCGTTTACCTCATCGCGGGCAAGCGGCGCATCATCGACTTCTACGGC
>CAZQGA010000026.1:7928-13260 GCA_964592735.1 uncultured Chromatiaceae bacterium
CCGTGGCAGGCCTTGGCTACGGCCACCCCGACATCGTACGTACGCTGGAGACCCAGGCCCGCAAGCTCTTCTTCCAGAGCAATGCGGTGGCACTCGACGTGCGCGAGGAAGCCGCACGGCGCCTGGCCGGCTTCGCCCCCGCGGGGCTCGACCTCGTGTTCTTCGTCAACAGCGGCGCAGAGGCCAACGAGAACGCACTGCGCCTCGCCTGCCGCCTCACCGGGCGTGGACGGATCCTGGCCGTCGAGCACGGCTTCCACGGCCGTACCGCAGCAGCGGGGGCCGTGACCTGGGGTGCTGCCGGCAAGTGGTACGGCTTCCCGCACCCCCCATTCGACGTCGGTTTCATTCCACGCAACGATCTTGCTGCAGTCGCTGCCATGGTCGACGACAGCGTCGCCGCAGTAATCGTCGAGCCCGTACAGGGCCAGGCCGGGGCCTTTGACCTCGATGCGGAATTCCTGCGCGGCATCACTGCCGCCTGCAGACGCCACGGTGCGCTCTTCATCGCCGACGAAATCCAGAGCGGCATGGGCCGCTGTGGGGCGCCCTTTGCCATCGAACTCGCGGGCGTCACCCCGGACATGCTCACCGTCGCCAAATCGCTTGGCGCAGGTTTCCCCTGCAGCGCACTGATGATGACGCGCGACGTGGCCGCTGGCCTGAAGCACGGTGACCTGGGCACCACCTTCGGCGGTGGCCCGCTGGCGAGCGCCCTGATCTCCACGGTGATCGAAATCATCGAGCGCGACCGTCTCATCGACAACGTACGCACGCTCTCACAGGAGATTATCACTGCCCTGCCGCTCGGGCCGGTCGAGTCGGTGCAGGGCAAGGGCTTCCTGCTCGGGTTGCGCTGCCGGCGGCCGGCGAGGGAAGTCGTCAGCGACCTGCTCGCACGCGGCATCCTCGGCGGCACCAGCGCTGATCCGCATGTCCTGCGCCTGCTGCCGCCGCTGATCCTCGAGCGCAGCCATGTCCATGCACTCCTCAACGCCCTGGCCGACATCGGTCCGGGCTGACCCCTCAACACAGCGAAGGGACTGACGATGCCACTGAAAGAATTCAACGACCTGGCCGACTTCCAGATACCGGAGGTCGAATCGCTGCTCAGGCTCGCCACCCGCCTGCAGCAGCACCCGGAACCGCAGGCGCTGGCCGGCAAGGTGCTGGCGCTGCTGTTCCTCTCGCCGTCATTGCGCACGTTGTCGTCTTTCCAGGCGGCCATGATCCGCCTCGGTGGCGGCTCCTTTGTGATCTCGCCGGACATGTCCATCCACGGCCTGGAAACCCGCTCCGGGATCGTCATGGACGGGGTGGCCGCCGAGCACCTGCGCGAAGCCATTCCGGTGATCTCCAGTTACGGTGATGCGCTCGGCATCCGCGCCTTTGCCAACCGGGCGAAGCTCGAGGACGACCTGTCGGACAAGGAATTCGCCGTCATGCGCTCGCTGGTGAGCAAGCCCCTCATCAACATGGAGTCCGCCATCCAGCATCCCTGCCAGAGCCTGGCCGACTGGAAGACCATGGACGAACTCAAGGTGCCGCGCAAAGGCGGCAAGTTCGTGCTCTCCTGGGCCTGGCATCCGAAGGCACTGCCGCTCGCCGTGCCGTCGGCAACCCTGCACATGGCCGCGATGCGCGGCATGGATGTCACGGTGGTACGCCCGGCCGGCTTCGAGCTTCCGCAGCCCATCATGGACAAGGCACGCAAGGCAGCCAGCCTGTCCGGCGGTTCGGTGCACGAGACCACCGACCGCAAGGAGGCGCTGGAAGGTGCGCACATCATTTATGCCAAGGAGTGGTCCTCCACCCGCCATTACGGCGACCGCGTGGCCGATGCAAAGCTGCGCGAGGAGCTGCAGGACTGGCGCGTCGATGATCCGTGGTTCGCAACCACACGGCCGGATTGCCGGTTCATGCACTGCCTGCCCGTGCGCCGTGGCGTGGCAGTGACCGACCGCGTCCTCGACGGGCCACGCAGCGTGGTCATCCAGGAGGCACAGAACCGCATGTGGGGCCAGATGGCCGTGCTTTACCAGATGATGGGACCAGGGGTCTGAACATGCTGCAGAATCCACAGAATCGCGAAATCGTCGTGGCCGCTCTGCGCCACGCCGCACCCTATATGCGCCTGTACCGTCGCAAGATCTTCGTGATCAAGGCGGGCGGCGAGGTGTTCGCCGATCCGGGGAGCGCCCGTGCACTCATCGAGCAACTGGCGATCCTCCACCAGGTGGGGATCCACACCGTACTGGTGCACGGCGGCGGGCCGCAGAACACGCAGCTCGCTGAGGCCCTGGGCATCGAAACGCGCATGGTCGAGGGCCGTCGGGTCACCGACCGGCGCACGCTGGATGTCGCCACCATGGTGCTCAACGGCCAGATCAACACCCAGATCGTTGCCGCCTGCCGGCAACTCGAGCTGCCGGCAATCGGCATGAGTGGCGTGGACGCCGGCCTGATCCGTGCCCGCAAGCGTCCGCCAGTCAGTGTGGCGGGCCAGTCCACGCCGGTGGACTACGGTTTCGTCGGCGATATCGAGCGCATTGACCCGGACGTGCTGCGCACGCAACTCGAGGGCGGACTCCTGCCGGTGGTCAGCCCGCTGTCAGCGGATGTCGACGGCACATTGCTCAACATCAATGCCGACACCGTCGCCGCCGCACTCGCCTCGGCCCTGGGTGCAACCAAGCTGGTGCTGGCAACCGGTGCACCAGGCATCCTCGAGGACCGGGCCAATCCCTCCTCCCTGGTGTCCTACGTCGACCTGGCTGGCCTCGAGCGCCTGGAGAAGAACGGTTCCCTGGCCGACGGCATGCTGCCGAAGGCGCGCGCCATCGCCGCCGCGATCCGGGGTGGTGTACCGCGGGTACACGTGATCTCGTACAAGGTGCCCGACAGCCTGTTGCTGGAGGTCTTCACCAACGAGGGCACCGGCACCCTGGTGGTGGAGAACATCAACACCCTGTCCAAGGAAGAGAAGAACGCGTAGCGCCGGCGTGAGCTGCGTGTACTGGAGTGCGGGATGAGCAGGCTATGGGACAAGGGCGAGGCACTGGATGCCCGGGTATTGCGCTACACGGCTGGCGAGGACCACAGCCTCGATGAGCGCCTGGTGCCTTATGACGTGCGCGGCTCGCTTGCCCACGCCACGATGCTGCACCAGCAAAAGCTGCTGAGCGATCCCGACTTCAACCTCATCTGCGTCGGGCTGCAGGCGCTGGCCGCCAGTCATGCCGCTGGCGACTGGCACATCAGCCTGGAAGACGAG
This sequence comes from uncultured Chromatiaceae bacterium, assembly GCA_964592735.1. Taxonomy (GTDB): domain Bacteria; phylum Pseudomonadota; class Gammaproteobacteria; order Steroidobacterales; genus QUBU01. The sequence goes on from CAZQGA010000026.1 coordinate 11,203, forward strand.
GATGCGCACACTGCGCTCGAACGCCGCCTCACCGGGAAGATCGGCGAAGCAGGCAAGCGTGTGCACCTCGGCCGTTCCCGCAACGACCAGTTGCTGACCGCACTGCGCCTCTACCTGCTCGATGCCGCCGACGAACTCGAACGCGCTGCGTTGGGAGTGGCCACGGCGCTCGACGCGCTGGCGGCCCGCGAGGCGGGAACCGCGCTGCCGGGCTACACGCACATGCAACAGGCCATGCCAAGCTCGGTGGTGCTGTGGGCCGGGGGCTTCGCTGCCGAAATCCGCGATGATGCCGCCGGCATTGCGGCCACGCGCCGACGCCTGGCGAAGAGCCCGCTCGGCAGCGCCGCGGGCTACGGCGTACCAGGACTTCCCATCGACCGGGAATCCACATGCAGGCAGCTCGGCTTCGACAGCGTGCAGGAGCCGGTCACCGCGGTGCAGATTTCCCGGGGCAAGGCCGAGGCCATGCTGGTGTTCGAGCTCTGCCTGCTGACGCAGGACATCGGCCGGCTTGCCGCCGATTTGCTCCTTTTCTATACGCAGGAATTCGCCTTCGTGCAGTTGCCGGCGAACATGACCACCGGCTCGTCGATCATGCCGCAGAAGCGCAATCCCGATGTACTGGAGCTGGTGCGTGGTGCAACCGCAACCCTGCAGGGCGCCCTGGTGGAAGTGCTGGCGCTGCCGGCCAAGCTGCCATCGGGCTACCAGCGTGACCTGCAGCGCATGAAGGCCCCGCTGTTCCGTGCCATCGACGTCACGGCCGAAAGCTGCGCTGTCATGAGCCACCTGCTCGGCGGCGTGGCCTTCCGGCCGGAGAACATCCGCATGGATGCCGGCATCCACGCTGCCGGCCGTGCCAACCGGCTGGTGCTTGAGGAAGGCCTGAGCTTCCGTGAGGCCTACCAGCGCGTCGCCGCGGAGCTGAAGAAAGCGGGCGAACTTTGAGCGCCCCGGCGCCTGGCCGACGAGCCGGCGTTACGCCGTATAATTCATCCATGTACAAGACAACCCTGGTCCTGGCCGTACTGGCTCTCGGCGCCAGCCTGTCCGCATGTGGTCTGAAGGGTGACCTGTACCTGCCGGAGCCCACAGCGGCACCAACAACCTCGTCCGGCCCGGCAAGTCCCGCGCCTGCGGCAAACCAGAAGCCGGAAAGCCGGGACTAGGCAGCGTCCAGGCTCCTCCGGCCCCTGTCTCATGGAGATCCTGTTTCGACCGGCACTGCCTGCGGAAGCCGTGGCCATCACCTCACTCGTCAACACGGCCTACCGGGGCGATACGGGCCGGCGGGGCTGGACCACGGAAGCAGATCTGCTGGATGGCACCCGGATCAGCGCAGAAACAACCCGGGCGCTCTTTACCGATCCGACCTGTACCCTGCTGGTCGGTGAAGCCGACGGGCATCTGGTGGCCTGCGTGGAACTGCGCCAGGACGGCCAGCGGCTCTACGTCGGCATGCTCACCGTTGCCCCGCAACTGCAGGGCCAGGGCATCGGCACGCTGCTCATCGACGCTGCACAGACCCATGCCCGCTCGCTCGGTCTGCAGAGCCTCGTGATGACGGTGATTTCCGTACGGCATGAACTCATCGCCTGGTACGTACGCCTGGGCTTCAGGCCCACCGGTGAAACCCGCCGTTTCAGCTTCACGGACGAGAGCTTCGGCATCCCCAGGATGCCGCTGGAATTTGCGGTGCTGGAGAAGATTCTGTCCTGATCTTCTGTCCCTGCGCGTGCTTGATCGCTGCCCGGCATTGCCAGCGCCCCCTCGCACCGCGCAAAGCCTGCCTCCATGACATTACAGAAGATCCCTGCGGAGCCGCATCCCTGTGATGCGGCCCACAAAATCAGCACAACGGTCTTGCGGGGACTCGCAATGCCGCCAATATCGCCCCCGGTCTGGCGCGGAAAGGTTCGGGGTTGTTCCTTTCCTCGCAGGTTGTCGGTGGGGCACCCTGAAGTGTGCAGAAGTGCCCAGCACAGCCGAGTTCATTTGAACTCTACAACTGCGCCAGAAGCTGCGGAAACAGTGTTGTTTTTCCCTTGGGGGCCG
>CAZQGA010000027.1:0-8204 GCA_964592735.1 uncultured Chromatiaceae bacterium
GCTTTCGTTTTTGGGGTAGTCGCGACAGACTTGGGCGCCTGCCACCGGAGCCAGCATGAGTGCCATTCCCCTGCCCGCCATCATCTTCGGACTTGGAAATCCCGGGCCCAGGCATGTGGCTGACCGCCACAATGCCGGCTTCTGGTTCGTGGACCAGCTGGCGGCTGCCGGTGGTGGCAGCTTCCGCGAGGAGCCCAAGTTCGCTGGCAGCGCCTGCCAGGCGAGCTTTGCCGGGCGGACGCTGCGGCTGGTGAAGCCCGGCACCTTCATGAATCGCAGTGGCCAGTGCGTGCGCCGGGTGATGGACTACTACCAGGTGCCGCTGGCGGCGGTGCTGGTCGTGCACGACGAGGTGGACCTGCCACCTGGATCGGCGCGGCTGAAAACCGGTGGTGGCCACGGCGGCAACAACGGCCTGCGTGACATCATCGCCAGCTGTGGTGCCGATTTTCAGCGGCTGCGCCTCGGGGTCGGCCATCCCGGCCACAAGGACCTGGTTGCAGACCATGTGCTGCATGCGCCGGGACGTGACGAACGCGTGCTCATCGAAGACGCCATGGCCGAGTCCCTGCGTGCCCTGGAGATCTGGTTTGCGCAGGGCTTCCAGCGCGCCGTCACCCATCTGCACTCGGCAACGCCCCGCGTTGCCACAGCTGGAGGCAAGGGTGCATGAAGCTGGACCGGCCCGGGCACATCACCTGCGTTGTGGCACCGTTGCGCATCGAGAGCGGCGGGGGCTTCCGGCTGGCAGTGGCGGCGGTCATCATCGAGGCGATGACCGCGCTCAGCCTGTACCATCCGATGCTGACTCCAGCAACACGCAGGGAACTGGCCGTGGCGCGGGCGCAGCTGGCGGGTTGGAAAAGGGGCGCATCATGAATGTCAGCCGGCCGGACCTGGCACGCAGCACGCTGGGCGTGCTTTTTATCGGTGGCCTTGCCGTAGCGGCATTCTGGATCCTGCGGCCGTTCCTCGCCGCCTTCATCTGGGCGGTCATGATCGTGGTGTCGACCTGGCCACTGATGCGCCAGGCCCAGGCACTGCTGTGGAACCGGCGCAGCCTGGCCGTTGCCGTCATGACCCTGGCCATGTTGCTGGTCATCGTGCTGCCGCTGATCGTCGCCGGGGTCACCCTGGCCAGCAACGCCGATGCCATCGCCCGCTGGGTCATGACACTGGCGACGCAGCAACTGCCCGCGGCACCGGCATGGGTGGCCGGTCTGCCCGTGGTGGGGGACCAGGCTGCAGCGGCATGGAATGCCTTTGCGGGTGACGGCTTCAATGAACTGGCGGTCAGGGCCGAGCCCTACATGCGCGATATCGCGCGCTGGATCGTCAGTCAGGCGGGCAGCCTGGGCCTGCTCTTCGTGCAGGGCACGCTCATCGTCGTCCTGTCCGCGGTGCTGTATGCGGGGGGCGAGCAATGGGGCAACTGGATGCTCGCCTTTGGCCGGCGCCTCGCCGAGAAGCGTGGGGAGCAGGCGATCATCCTGGCAGGCCAGGCGATCCGTGGTGTGGCGCTGGGCGTTGTCGTTACGGCGCTTTTGCAGTCGATGCTGGGGGGCATCGGCCTGGTGATTGCCGGAGTGCCGTTTGCAGGTGTCCTCACCGTGCTACTGTTCATGCTCTGCGCGGCGCAGATCGGCCCGATACCCGTGCTTGGCAGTGCCACGGCCTGGCTCTACTTCAGCGGCGCCACGGGCTGGAGCATTTTCCTGCTGGTGTGGACGCTCGTGGTTGGCACCATGGACAGCTTCGTGCGGCCGGTGCTCATCAGGCGTGGTGCTGATCTGCCGCTGCTGCTGATTTTCGCCGGCGTGATCGGCGGCCTGCTCAGTTTCGGTCCGGTCGGCCTCTTCGTGGGCCCGGTGGTGCTGGCCGTGGCCTTCACCCTGATGGATGCCTGGGTGAATGACGAAGGGGAAGCCACGGCGGAGAAGTCGCGTCCCGGCTGACCGCTGTGTCCGGATCCGGGCATGGGCGGGCGCCGGCGCGGCCGCCGTGCCGGGCACGGGCAGGTCGCCTCTCAGTCCGGCGCGAGGTTTGCACCGACAGGCTGGCGGGCCACCGTCCAGATATCCTTGCAGTACTCGCGGATGGCCCGGTCCGAGGAAAAACAGCCGCTGCGTGCGGTATTGAGGATGGACATGCGGGTCCAGCGCACCGGGTCGCGGAAGGCCTGGTCAGCTGCGGCCTGGGCGTCGAGATAGGCACGGAAGTCCGCCAGTAACAGGTAGTCGTCGCGTTCCAGCAGATTGTCGACGAGCGGCTGGAACAGGCTGGCATCTCCCCGGGCGAAGCTGCCATCAGCCAGGGCATCGATCACGGCGCGCAGTTGTGTATCGCGCCCGTAGTAATCGCGGGGCCGGTAGCCACCCGCGTGCAGCGCGGTTGCCTGGCTGGCATCCAGGCCGAACAGGAAAAAATTCTCGCTGCCCGCAGCCTTGCGGATCTCCACGTTCGCGCCATCCAGCGTGCCGATGGTCATGGCGCCATTGAGCATGAATTTCATGTTGCCGGTGCCCGAGGCCTCCTTGCCGGCCGTGGATATCTGCTCGGAGAGGTCTGCCGCCGGGTAGATGTGCTGGGCGCTGCTGACATTGAAATTTGGCAGGAACGCAACGCAGAGGCGCCCGCGCATCGCGGGGTCGTTGTTGACGACGTCAGCCACGCCGTGGATGAGGCGGATGATGAGCTTGGCCATGTGGTAGCCAGGTGCGGCCTTGCCACCGAAGACAAAGCAGCGTGGCGCCATTTCCAGCCCGGGTTCGTGCAGCAGGCGCTGGTAGAGCGCGATGATGTGCAGCACGTTGAGGTGCTGGCGCTTGTACTCGTGGATACGCTTGACCTGGACGTCGAAGAGCGCATTGGAATCCACCTTCACGCCGGTGACGTCGCGGATGCGCCGGGCCAGGCGCGTCTTGTTCCAGCACATGACGTTGCGCCAGCGCTCCTGGAAGGCCGCATCACCGGCGAATCGTTCGAGTCCCTGCAGACGTCCGAGATCCGTGGCCCAGGCGTCGCCGATGACCTCGTCAAGGAGGCGGGCGAGCGGCGGGTTGGCGAGCAGCAGGAAACGCCGTGGCGTGATCCCGTTGGTGACGTTGCGGAAGCGCTCCGGCCACAATCCGGCAAAGTCATGCAGCACGGTCTTGCGCAGCAGGTCCGAATGCAGCGCCGAGACGCCGTTGATGGTGTGGCTGCCCACGGTGGCGAGGTGCGCCATGCGCACGCGCTTCTCGCCGGATTCATCAATCAGCGAGACGCGGCGTACGAGCTCCGCATCACCGGGATGGCGGGTACGGACTTCATCGAGGAAGCGGCGATTGATCTCGAATATGATCTCCAGCAGCCGCGGCAGCAGGTCGCCGAACAGCGGCAGCCCCCAGGTCTCCAGCGCTTCGGGCAGCAGGGTGTGGTTGGTGTAGCTGCAGGCACGCCGGGTGATGGCCCAGGCGTCGTTCCAGGCGAGGTCGTATCCGTCAACGAGCAGGCGCATGAGCTCGGCGATGGTGATGGCCGGATGGGTGTCGTTGAGCTGGATCGCGTAGAGGTCAGCGAAGCGTGAGACAGGCTGGCCCTTCATTTCCAGTTGCCGCAGCATGTCCTGCAGCGAGCAGGAGACGAAGAAGTACTGCTGTTCGAGGCGCAGCCGTTTGCCGGCTGCGGGTTCGTCATTCGGATAGAGAACCTTCGATAACGTTTCAGAACTGACCTTCTCGGCGACCGCACCGTAGTAGTCACCGACCTGGAAATCCTCAAGGTCGAAGGACTCCACGGCCTCGCTCTTCCACAGCCGCAGGGTGTTGCAGGTCTCCACGCGATAGCCGGGTACCGGGATGTCACAGGCCACGCCCTTGACCTGCCGGCCCGCCACCCAGCGCACGCGGTAGCCTCCTGCCGTGGCATCGGTTTCGGTATGGCCACCAAAGTTGACCGTGTAGCAGACCTCCTGGCGTATCACCTCCCAGGGTGAGCCCTTCTGCAGCCACTTGTCGCTGCGCTCCACCTGTGCACCGTCGCGGATTTCCTGCTCGAAGATGCCGAACTCGTAGCGGATGCCGTAGCCGATAGCCGGCATTTCCAGCGTTGCCAGTGAATCGAGGAAGCAGGCGGCGAGCCGGCCGAGTCCGCCGTTGCCGAGGCCCGGCTCGGCCTCCATGGCGATGATGGCGTCGATGTCCTGGCCGAGCGTGCGCATGGCCTCGCGCGCTTCATTCTCGATGCCCAGGTTGAGCAGGTTGCTGGCCAGTTGCGGGCCGATGAGAAATTCAGCGGACAGGTAGCAGGCGACCTTCACGTCGGTTGCGGCATAGGTCTTGACCGAGGCGATCCAGCGCGACAGCAGGCGGTCGCGAATGCTGTAGCCGAGCGCCATGTACCAGTTGTATGGCGTGGCGATGGCGGGGTAACGCGCCTGCAGGAAGGCAAGGTTGTCGAGGACCGACTGGCGGAGGGCATCCGCCGTCAGCCCGGTGCGTACGGGGGTTGCAGGCATGATCGTGGGTCCGTGAGGAGCAAGTGATGGGGTTGCAGGCCGTACGCTGGTGTGAGTGCAGCCTGCGTCGGTGTCCGGGGAGCCAAGCTACCCCCGTGGTCGCGCACAGGCAAGCCGCACTGCCCCCATGACGCAACAGGCCGGACGCTTGCGCGTCCGGCCTGTGCGTGACATCCGGGTGCCGCCCGGGCGGAGCCCGGGCGGCTTTCAGCCGGTCAATGCTGCGCCGCTGCAGCCGGTGCGGCTGCTGCGGTGGGCAGCACACCCTTGAACTTCTCCGGGTTGAGGCCCGGCACGCCCTTGAAGTTCTTCGGTCCCAGGTTGAGCGAGGAGACGTCCATCACGTGGGTGTAGAGATTGGACATGAAGCCACCGCCGGTGCTGCGGGCGAACAGCATCTTCGTGCCATCCGGCGACAGTGAGGGGAAGCCGTCGAAGCCCGGGTTGAAGGTCAGCCGCTGCGGCTCGCCACCGGCGAGGTCACCCAGGAAGATTTCCCAGTTGTTGCCGTCGACGATGCGCACGAACACGTAGTGACGGCCGTCCGGGGCCGGGTAGGGCGCCCAGTTCATGCCGCGGTCGAAGGTGCGCGGCGTGAAGCCGGTGCCCTCGTGGCGGATGGTGAAGACCGTCATCGGCGTCGGCTTGACCTTGCCGTACTCGCTGCGCTTCCAGGCCCGGTACAGGATGGTTTCGTTGTCGGGGAGGTAGAACGGTGCGCCTTCCTGCCAGTCGCTGGTGAAAGTGACCTGCTGCTCGCCGGTGCCATCCGCACGCATGCGCCAGAGGTCCATGTTGCCATCGATCTGCCGGCCAAAGACGATCCACTTGCCGTTCGGCGACACTGAAACCTCGGCCTCGTAGTGCCTGTTGTTGGTCAGGCGCTTGATGTTCTTGCCGTCGAGGTCGGAGATGTAGAGCTCGGCACCCTGCGGGTAGTCGTTGGAATCCGACCAGTTGCCGATCGGCATGTCCAGATGGTCACGGGTGGAGGTCCACACGATGCGCTTGCCATCCGGGAAGAAGTACGAGCAGGCATCCTGGCCGAGGTCGTTGATACGGCGGACGTCGGTGCCGGTATCGGTGAAGGTGTAGGTCAGGGCGCCGCTGTCACGGCCTTCGACGTGCAGGGCCTTGGGATCCTGCGTCTGTGCGATCACGTGCAGGTTGTCCGGTGCGTAGTACGCCTCGGCATTGCGCGGGACGTTCGGAATGAGGCGTACCGGCAGTTCTGTGCCTGCGGCGGCAGGGGCTGCCGCAGTGGCAGCGGCGTTGCCGTCGGCGGCGGACGCCTGGCCGGCACCGAGCAGGAGGCCGGCAGCAAATGCCGCGAGACGGGTGATGCCGGCGTGGCGGCCGGTGGACAGGTGCTTGCAATGCATTTCAGGATTTCTCCTCTGTCTGTAAATGAAAACCAGCCGCGCCCCATTGCAGGGGGACGGCTGGCGAGCCGAGGGGTCCTGCTTGCCCGCAATCGTGCCGGCAGCAGACTTCAAAAGCATCGAGTCAAGTGGGCCTTATCAACGGCTGCCCCGCCCTCGTTGTTGTTGGGACGGCCGCCAAAGCACCCCTCGCCATAAGATCATGCCACGTTGGCATGAGCATGTGCCATGACCGTGGCAGATTGCCGCATCTGGTGATGCCGGTTACAGCCGGGTTACGCATCCTTCGTGGCGATGGCCGGCCCGGCCGCCGGCCTGCAGACTAAAATGAGCCAGCTCTGTCATCCGGGCGGGACCCGGCCAGGAACACCGTGAGGACTTTTTTTACCGAAGCCGCAGCCTTCGTGCTGCTGGCATTTCCGGCGCTGTTTTCCATCATCAACCCGCTGGGTGGCTCCTTCATCTTTCTTGCCGCCACGCAGGGTCTGTCGCCGCCGGCGCGGCGTGCCCTTGCCCGGCGCGTCGCCATTTTCTGCTTTGCAACATTGATCGTCTCCATGATGGTCGGTGCGTTTGTGTTGCGGATCTTCGGCATCTCCATGCCGGTGCTGCGGGTTGCCGGCGGCATCGTCATCGCGCTGTCGGCCTGGAAGATGCTCAACGCCGAGGACAACACGGGCGATCGCGACCATGCCGTGGAGGAGGCTGCCGAGCGTGAGGCCGACCGCATTGCCTTCTATCCCCTGACCATGCCGGTCACCACCGGCCCGGGCACCATCTCTGTCGCCATTGCGCTCGGCACCGGCAGCGCGGCGGATGGCAATCCGCTGCTGTTTGCCATCCAGGTGCTCCTCGCCACCGTGCCGATGTGCCTGCTGATCTACATCCTGTACGCCTCCTCGAGCCGCCTGGCGAAGGCTGTCGGTCCGACGGGCACGAATATCATCGGCAGGCTGTCGGCCTTCCTGCTCTTTTGCATCGGTATCCAGGTGATGTGGGGCGGTGTCGCGGAACTGGTCCGCGGGCTCAGCCTGCATTGAACGGCACCGGGTGCCGTTGCATCGCCTCAGTTGACGTCGTCGAGGATCGTGCTTTCCTCGATGGGGCGGCCGAGCGTGAATTGCAGGCGCCAGAAGCCGGAATCCGTGCCGCCGAGGCTCACCGAGAAGCTGCCGAGGGGAGTGCGTCCGCTGAAGTCGAGCGCCAGGCCGTGGATCACACCCTCATCGATGCCGTCACTGCGATGGCGCATCTCCCCGGCCGTCAGCCGCAGGCCGGCGTAGAGCGCCTGGCCGAAAAGCGACTGGATGTCGGCGAGCTTGCGGTTGTAGCGGACGGAGGCCGTCCAGTAACCGGTGCCCCGCAGTTGCTGGCGCTCGAGCCCGGGGAAGCTGCGCTGGCCGCCGAGGCGGAAGTGCCGGTAAACCGGCAGGTTGCCGCCGATCTCGGTGCCACCGGCGGCGAGCAGGTAGAGCGAATCACCGCGGAAGGGCAGCGCCTTGAGGATCACGCCCTCGACCATCCGGTAGTCCTCATCGCCACCCAGCCAGCCGCCCGAGTCGATGAATTCAGCGCGCAGCAGCGTGCCGCGGGTGGGCAGGCCAGGGCTGTCACGCGTGTCGTAAACGCCCTGCAGGATGAGGCTCCCTTCCTGGCGGGTACCAAAATCGGGCAACTGCTGGTCACCCGAGCGCCGTTCGGCGCCGTCCCATGACCGGCGCAGCCCGATGCGCAACTGGCCGCGGGTGCCCAGGTTGGCACCGGCATCGAGCTGGGCCCAGGCATCGGTGAAGTCGTACTGGGCAATCTCGTCACCGTCGGCGTAGACATGCTCGCGTGCCTCGCTGAACCGGGCAGATGGCTCGACGAAGAATCGCTGGCTGACCGTCACCGGCTGATAGAGGCCGGTCTCGGCCAGGGTGGTGTCGCCGATTTGCAGGACGTTGTGCCATTCGCCGCCCAGCAGGTTGATCCAGGTCCGCGAGTGTTCGGCGCGGAGCGCGAGCGCCAGGTCTCCGCCACTGGAGGCAGCGAGGCCGAGGTCGAAGCGGACGAAATCCGGACCCCAGGGCTTTTCGACGACCTGGAACTCGACCGTGGGAAAGACCGGCTCGGCGAGGATGCGGTATTCCACCTTTTCGAAATCGCCCAGCGAAAAAATGCGGGTGGTGTCAGCAGCGATGTCCGCCGCGCTGATTTCCGCGCCCGGCACGGTGGTCCGGATCCGCCGCCCGACGTACTGCGGATTCACCCGTTCGAGCCCCGTTACCTTGACTCTGGCGACCCGGAATGGGGCTTCGTAATCACGGTTGATGCCCTGGCGC
>CAZQGA010000027.1:8214-13083 GCA_964592735.1 uncultured Chromatiaceae bacterium
GGCGTATCCGGCCGGGGGCAACGCATAGCGGGACAGTTCTGCAGCCACGGCGCGCGCCGCTGCGCGGCCAAGTGGAATGGCATCAGGCACGCGGTCGAAGCTGGCCGGGCCGATATCGCCCATTGGCACGATGATGCTGACGTCGCGGGGTGTCAGCGTGGCCAGTTGTGCTTCGGTATTCGCGCTGATCATCACCTCCAGGGAGCGGCTCGCCAGTGCGAGTGGCGAGCTGAGATCACCCGGCTGTGGCGCTGGCGATTGCGGTGACACGGCGATGACGACATCCGCACAGGTGGCGCGGGCCACGTCCACCGGCAGGTTGCGCAACTGGCCGCCATCGGCGAGCACCTGCCCATCGACGACGACCGGTGCGAAGGCGCCGGGAACGGCCATGCTCGCGCGCATCGCCACGGTGAGATCCCCTTTGCCGAGCACGACCAGGCGGCCGGCGGCCATGTCGGTCGCCACCGCACGGAAGGGGATGGGCAGTGCGTCGAAGTCGTCGATGAAGCGCGCTCCGGCAACCAGGCTGCGCAGCAACTCCTCGATGTCCTGCGTGACGATCACGCCACTGCCTGGCGTGATGAGCTGGCTGCCGCGCAGGCCGAATTCCAGGTCGTTGGTATAGGTCTTGCCGCGGAGCTTGCGCTCGATTGGCATGCGGTCGCGCCGGCCGGCCCGGCCGACCGTTGCGGTCCAGTCGACGGCGCGCACGCGTCGCTCGATTTCGGCGGGCGGCATGCCGGCCGCAAACGTCGCCCCGACCAGTGCGCCGATGCTGGTGCCCACCACGCAATCCACCGGGACGCGCAGTTCCTCGAGCACCTCCAGCACGCCGATGTGGGCGGCTCCCTTGGCGCCACCGCCGCCGAGCGCCAGCCCGATCCGCGGGCGGGTGGCTGCCGGATCCGTGACGGCTGGCGTCTCCCCGGCGCCTGCCAGCCCCGGCAGCAGAAGCAGCCCGGTGATGAGCGTGGCGGGCCCCCGGGCACGTCGCGCAGGGGCAGAAGTCGATGGCTGCACGGCGGGCATTGCGCGTCGCAGTATATGCCGCTTTGCTTCCCGGGCCGTCCCGTTTAGCATGGCCGGCCCCAAGGTCCACCCCCCCGTCCTGCCATGGCCATTCGCTGCGGAATCGTCGGCCTGCCGAACGTCGGCAAGTCCACCCTGTTCAACGCCCTGACGGCGGCGGGCATCGCCGCCGAGAACTACCCGTTCTGCACCATCGATCCAAACGTGGGCGTGGTTTCAGTGCCCGATCCGCGCCTCACGCAGCTCGCGGAAATCGTGCGGCCGCAGAAGATCCTGCCGACCACGGTCGAGTTCGTCGACATCGCCGGTCTCGTGGCTGGCGCCTCGAAGGGCGAGGGCCTCGGCAACCAGTTCCTCGCCAACATCCGCGAGACCCACGCCATCGCGCACGTGGTGCGCTGCTTTGAGAACACGGACGTGGTGCACGTGGCTGGTCGTGTCGATCCGGTGCACGACATCGAAATCATAAACACCGAGCTGATGCTTGCCGATCTCGCAGCCGTCGAGAAAGCGGTGGAGCGTGCCGGCAAGCAGGCAAAGACCGGGAAGAAGGACGACGTCGCGCGGCGTGACCTGCTCGCGAAGCTGCGGGATCACCTCGGCGCCGGCCAGCCCGCGCGGACCTTCGTCGTGCCCGATGACCACAGCCAGGCCGTGCGCGAGATCTTCCTGCTCAGCGCGAAGCCGGTGATGTACGTTGCCAACGTCGACGAGCAGGGCCTCGCCGGCAACCAGCACGTCGAGCGCGTGAAGGCACTGGCGGCCGCGGAAGGCGCGCAGGTCGTGGTGGTCTGCGCCGCCATCGAGGCCGAGATCGCGCAACTCGACGAGGCCGACAAGCGCACTTTCCTCGATGACCTGGGGCTGTCTGAGCCTGGCCTGGATCGCGTCATCCGCGCCGGCTACCAGCTGCTCGGGTTGCAGACCTTTTTTACCGCCGGCGAAAAAGAAGTGCGCGCCTGGACCGTGCACCGCGGTGCCACCGCCCCGCAGGCCGCCGGCGAGATCCACACCGATTTCGAGAAGGGCTTCATCCGCGCCGAGGTCATCGCCTTCGACGACTTCATCAAGGGCCGCGGCGAGCAGGGCGCGAAGGAAGCCGGCCGGCTGCGCCTCGAAGGCAAGGAATACGTCGTCCAGGAAGGCGACGTGATGCACTTCAGGTTCAACGTCTGACCGGAACCTCGCGCCCTTCCCGGTGAAGCCATCAGCCGGCAGCTAGCTGCCGGCCGCGATCCCCGCACCCGAGGCGAACTGCAGCTCGGCGAGCAGTGTGCCGATTTCGGCGCCGAGGGCCAGGTCATCCACCGTGCCGAAGACCTGCTGGCGCAGGTGGCCGTCGGCATCGATCAGCACGGTCGTTGGCGTGCCCTCCATGCCATAGGCGCGCATCGTGAGCGGAACCGGTCCGCCTGCCGGGTCGGGCGTGTCGATGCCGACCGGGAAGCGCACCTGGTATTCATGCAGGAAGGCTTCGAGGCCTTCCCGCCCCATCGCCGCGTGATGTTCGAAGACCGTATGCAGGCCGATCACGGCGAGCGGCGTGCCGGCGAAGATCTGCGCGAGCCGCTTGGCCTGGGGAATGGCGTTGGCGACGCAGCCGGGGCAAAGCATCTGGAAGGCGTGCAGCACGATGATCTTGCCGCGCAGCCGCCCGAGGTCGAGCGGCTCCGGGCTGTTGAACCAGTGGCTGGTGTGCCATGCGGGTGCGGGCTGCAGGGGCATCTCGTTCTCCGGGCCGATAGCGCCCGGTGGATGATGCGCTCATCCGGCAGGCGCGGGAATATCCAGATCGGCGGATCGCCTGGGCTGTCGGCAGGATGGGGAATATCGACGCGAATGCTGCGGGTGTCGGCACGGGTGGTCGCGTGGTCAGGCAATATCTGCTGACGCCTGCTGTTGTCCTCGCTCCGCCTGCGGTATGGTCATCCGATCCGCCGGTCTGCGCCCCGGCTGCCAGCAATTACCGATGGACTACCGCACCGTCGTCATCTTCGGTGGTGACACCGACCCCGGCCACCGCCTCACCCGGCGCTCGCTCGACGCCGGGCTCAGGGTGTGTGCGGTGCGGCTGCGTGCCGGTGTGCACGATTTCCCTGAACATGCTGATCTCGAGCTGACGTCCTGCAATGTGACTGATCGTGCCGCGGTGCATGGCGTTTTTTCCGGGCGCGACGGCACGGATCTCGCCGTGGTAAGCATCCTCGGCGGTTCGTTGCAGCTCAACACCCAGGGCAACATCAACGTCATCGACGCCGCTGTGGCCGCCGGCGTCAGCCGCTTCGTCCTGACGACCTCGATCGGCTGTGGCGACAGTGCGGCGGCCGTGGACCCCTTCGTCCGCGTCATCGCCGGGCGTGCCATCCGGGCCAAGGAGTGGGCTGAGAACCACCTGCGCTCGACCGCGCTCGACTGGACTATCGTGCGGGCCGGCGGCACCACCCGCTGGCCGGGCAAGGGTGCCGGGATCCTCACCGCGAGCACCGTGGTCACCGGCCACATCTCGCTCACGGATCTCGGCGACATGCTCTTCCTGGCACTTGCCAGCCCCCGCGCGATCCACGGCACCTTCGCCGCCGTGGATCGCAGTCGGGCCTCGAACATCGACGGCACGCCGGTGTTGCCGGCAGAGCTTTAGGGCGGGCGCAAGCCGCGATTTTTCAAGGGATTCTTGACAGGGCGGGGAGGGGAAAAGACAATGCGCTCCCCGCCTGTGCGTGGCCTTTCCTGGCCGCAGCCCAGGACGGCTGCCCCTGCGTGGTGATGTAGCTCAGCTGGTTAGAGCGCGGCACTCATAATGCTGAGGTCGGTGGTTCAAGTCCACCCATCACCACCACTTCAAGTTCAGGTACCAGTTCAGGTATCGGGCACCTGTCTTATGCTGAGCCCCTGTGGTCAACCGGAGGCTCCCATGGACGAGCACGTGCACAAGCTGGCGGAACGGTTGCTGAAAAAGGGCTACGGCGACCTGCCGGAACGCGAGCAGCGCGTGCTGCGGCGGATCGCGAAGCGTATGGCGATCTCGCGCAACGTGAACGAGGCATTCGAGGATCAGCTCAGTGTCGGTGACCGCGTGGCCGACCGGGTGGCGGCTTTCGGCGGATCCTGGAGCTTCATCTTCCTCTTCGGTGCAGTGATCCTCGGCTGGGTGGCGGTGAACCTCTGGGTGATGACGAAGCCGGCGGATCCCTATCCGTTCGTCTTTCTCAATCTCATTCTCTCGATGGTCGCGGCAGTACAGGCGCCGGTCATCATGATGTCGCAGAACCGGCAGGCGGCGAAGGACCGCATCACCGCGACGCACGACTACGAGGTGAACCTGAAGGCGGAACTGGAAATCATGAGCCTGCACGAGAAGGTGGACGACATCCGCATGCACCAGCTCGAGGCGCTGTTTACGCGGCTGGAAGCCAAAATAGATGCGCTGGCGCCGCGGTGACGGGGCTCAACGGGGTGGACCGCGATCCGGCACGGCTGCGGCCCCGCATCCTGGGGTAACCTGAGGCCGTGGATTACGAGAAACTGAAGATACGCCAGCGCAGCGAGCGGGAGGGCTACCCCGCGAACCTCGCCTTGCGGGTGCACCGGGCATTGAGCTGGCTCCGGCGTGCGGAAGAACTGGGCCGGCAGGACGACCTCGATGGCCAGTTCGTTTTCCTGTGGATCGCGTTCAATGCGGCCTACGCGGTGGAGATCGACGAGCGCTATCGAAAGCCGGCACAGGAGACGCTCCAGGCTTTCCTGAAGAAGCTTGCAGCCCTTGATGGTGACCATCGCCGGCTCGATGCGCTGGTATGGGACGAGTTTTCCGGCCCCATCCGCACGCTGCTCGCCAAC
>CAZQGA010000028.1:0-13037 GCA_964592735.1 uncultured Chromatiaceae bacterium
ACACCGGCTGAAAGCGGTCGCTAAAAATGTTCAACGAGTGCATCATCCGCCGGTGGAGCGAGGCCGCCTCATGCAGGTCACGTTCCTCCGTGCCCGGCAAGGCAAGTATCCGCTCGATGCCCGGTTGGTCGAGCCCGATATCGCGATGCCCGGCATAGAAGACGTGGCTCCAGGACACCAGACTGAAACACCCGGCGTGGCTGGCCATTTCCGTTGCAGCCCCGGCATCGGCACGGCGCACACCCGCGAGCAGGCAGCGCCACAACGCCGCCCGGTGCTCTGCTGCAGGCGGCTTCGGCTTGATGCCGGGTACATAGATGATCGCCGGCTCGTTCATGCACCCACGAACCCCGCCAGTTCTTCAAGGTTGCCGACCACCATGCCCGCCGGCGGGAGCCCCGCCGGCCAGGCATGGTGGCCGCGATCCACCCACACCGCCGTCATGCCGATGGCACGTGCTGCTGCAACATCATTCTGCGGATGGTCGCCGGCATGGACGACTTCGGCCGGCCGCAGCGACAGGCGTGCGCACACGGCCTGGAATGCGCGCGGGTCGGGCTTGGCCACCCCAATGCCGGCGGCACCCAGCACCGCCGAGAAGTAATGCCGCAGGCCGATGACATCGAGATCCGCGTTGCCATTGGTCAGGGCCACCAGCGGCATGCGCCGTGCCAGGCGCTCCAGGGCCGGGCGCACATCCGCATAGAGGCTCACCTGGTTGCGCGCCCGCTGGAAAGCCATGAACGCCTCCTCACCCACCTCCAGTGGATAGCCACAGTCACGGGCAAGCTCGGCGAAAGTGGCCCGCCGCAGCAGGGCCAGGTCATGCTCGCGACCTGGAAAGCGCGCAGCCATGCGCCAGCGCAGTTCGCGGATGCCCGGTATGGAGTAGCGCTGCGCCACCCGCGGGTAATGCTGCGCAAACCAGACCTGCAGGGCCTGCTCCGCACGCTCGATGACGGGCGCAAGGTCCCAGAGGGTATCGTCGAGGTCGAGGCAGATTGCCCGGATGTGGTTCATGGGCATGGGCCACCAGGGGCGCTGCAATCGGTCTGGTAAGCTTCCCCGAGCCGCACCTCACTTGGCAAGTCACCATGAAATACCTGCACACCATGGTCCGCGTCGCGAACCTCGAGCAGTCGCTGGATTTTTACTGCAACAAACTTGGGCTGCACGAGGTGGCACGACAGGAGAACGCCGCCGGCCGCTACACCCTGGTGTTTGTGGCCGCACCGGGCGATGAGGCGGCACGGCTCGAACTGACCTGGAACTGGGATCCTGAGCCATATGGCGAGGCGCGCAACTTCGGCCATGTCGCCTATGCGGTTGACGACATCTACGCCCTCTGCGAGCGCCTGATGCGCGCCGGAATCACCATCAACCGGCCACCACGTGACGGCCGCATGGCCTTCGTGCGCTCACCCGACCATATTTCGATCGAGCTGCTGCAGACGGGTGGCGCACTGCCCCCCCGTGAACCCTGGATTTCCATGCCCAACACCGGACACTGGTGAGGGCGGAGCGATTCAGCCGGCAGCGCGACGGGAAGCGCGGAAGCGCCCCGTCTCGATATGTGTCAACCGGGTTTCCTTGACGACCACCCGGTTACGACCTTCTTCCTTGGCCTGATACAGGGCTTCGTCAGCCATTTGGACGGCGCCGGCAAGGCTGCGCTCGGCACCCGGGGTGATGATGGCAACGCCAACGCTCACGGTGAGATGGGCGCGGGCACTGGACTCCCCGCTGGCGATGGCCAGCTCCTCGACCCGGCGGCGGATATTTTCGGGCAGATCGCGGCCAAACTCGTTGGCTGGCCCGTAGAGCACGAGCGAGAACTCCTCGCCGCCAAAGCGTGCGGCAAAGTCCAGTGGCCGCTGCGCACCCATCGCGATCACTTCAGCCACCCGCTTGAGTGCATCATCGCCAGCCTGGTGGCCGTAGCGATCGTTGAAAGCCTTGAAATCGTCGATATCGATGAGAATGATCGTCAGGTGACCCTCTTCGCGGCGGGACTGGCGCCAGACCCGCTCCATGTAGTTGTTGTAGGCCCGGCGGTTGTACAGGCCAGTCAGGCCATCACGGTCCGCGAGATCATGCAGGCGGCGTGAATCGAGAAACGACTGCCGTGACACCGCCTCGAACTGGAAGCAGGCAAGCGCACCGATGCCATTGGCGCCCAGCAGCATGACGATCTCGAACAGGGTTTCCTGGCTGCCGAAATTCCAGTGCAACAGCCCCCAGGCATACGCCAGGGAGATTGCCGAACCCACCGCCGCCGCATGCCAGAAGCGCAGGCCGAGGAGGAGCCAGACCGTGAAGATCCAGGCCACCTGGGCACCAAAGAAATAGGGTGTGCCATGCAGGCTCGCCCGCAGCGTCACCGAAGTAACGATCAGGCCGATACCCATGATGCTGGCGGTCAGCAGGTACTGGTAGATGAGGTGGCGCTCGGGCTGGTATGAGGCAATGAGCGTGGCCAGCAACAGCGGCATCATCACGGCCAGGCCAAAGGTCGCGGTGACGGCAGACACCGTGTGTCCGGCCATTCCCAGGCCCGTAATGACGATCACGGCAAAGGCCGCCAGCATGAGCAGCGGACGCGCCTTCGGATAACTGAGGCTCGCGTAGTGCTGACGGAACTGCTCCTCGACGAAACGCGAGAAGTGCAGGCGCTCCAGCCCGCGCCGCTGTTGCTCGCCGACGAGTGTACTCAGCTGCTGATCCTGCACCATCACCCGCATCCGGCCCCCGCGAAATTCCGCCAATCCAGCAAACAGGGAAAAATTAGCGGGGGACGCCCGGCCGGGCTGCGTCCGGGATCACACTTCCACATAAGCACAGACAGGCCGGACCTGCGGTGACCGGGCTGGCGCAGGCTCCAGGCCTGCGGGCCTGGGCCGTGTCCGCTATGCTGCACACAACCCGGAGCCGAACATCCAGCCCATGCCAGCCCCAACACCCGCCCGCCCGCCCTGGCCGGACCACTTCACGGCATGGGCTGGCATTGCCACCAGCCTGACACTCGGCTACGCCGCACTCAGCCTGCAATTGCCACCGCCAGCAGGCGCACAGGTCGTCGATGCCGGCATGCCCGCACCAGCGCTGCTGCAAACCTGCGCAGCGAATCCGGCCGGCTACTGGCGCGGCAGCATCACAGGCTCGGCAACCCTGGAACTCGACTGGCAGGGCGCAGGCCTTGCCTGCGCAGGTGGCGCCCGCCCGGATGGCCGCGGGCTGCGACTGTTCTTCGCCGGCCATCCGGGTGGTGGCGGGGAGCGACTGGTCATCGTGCTCGGCATTGCCGCCACGGTTGCGGAACTCGCCGGACGTGAATGGCCGGTCAGCGTCACTGTCATCGACGAAGCCAGCAGCTCCTTCTTCCACAGCATCGCCGGCCGCTGCTTCACCCGCGTCACGGAGGTCACCGCGCTCGACCGGCAGGGCCGCGCGTTCCGTGTCGCCGGGGAGCTCTATTGCGCTGGCGCACTCGGCGCGGTGAATGGCGAACATGCTGTGCAACTCGGTGACAGCCGGTATGCGGGTCATCTGGATCTCGAGGTGCCATGAGGCGGCAACTCGCCACTGCGGCCCTGGCGCTGGCCGCATGCCTTTGCACCGGCAGCACAGCGGCCACCGACACCGGACAGCTGCTCGCCGGCTTCGCCCGTGCCCGGGCCACGATCGAAACCTCTCTCGCCTGCCACCTGCTCGACATCCGGATTGCCGAAACCGCACAACAGCGCGCGCAGGGCCTCATGTTCGTGCGCGACCTCGGGGAATACGAGGGCATGCTCTTCCCGGGTCGTGAGCCGGCGATCCTGCGGATGTGGATGAAAAACACCTACATCCCGCTGGACATGCTCTTCATCGGAGCCGACGGCCACGTGGCCGGCATCCATGCCAATGCCACGCCGCTGTCGGAGGCCACCATCAGCTCCCCCGGGCCGGTGCTGGGCGTGCTCGAACTCAACGGCGGCTTCGCAGCCCGCCACGACATCCGGCCCGGCGACCGTTTCACCATTCTCCAGTAGATCCCGGCCGCGCCTTGCGGGGCCTGTGCGGCACGCGACAAGCCGGGCTTCCTGCCGCCGCTAGGCGAGCAAGGTGGCGAGGCGGACGCGCAGGGCTGCGGGATCCAGCGGATGAGGTACGCCGGGGCGCCGCCGCGTGGCCCATACGGCATCGGGAAAGTGGGCGTCATCGGCAAAGCGCGGGATCACGTGCCAGTGCAGATGGGCCACCTGGTTGCCGAGTGAGGCCAGGTTGATCTTCGGCGGTGCAAGCACCTCACGCAACGCCGACTCCACCGCGAAAACCACGCTGAGCAGATGGGTCCGATCCGCGCACGACAGGTCGGTCATTTCCCGCACATGGCTGTGCCAGACCACCCGGCAGAAGCCGGGATAGTCAGCATCCCCGGCAGACACGACCCGGCAGCGTGCATCGCGCCAGAGCACGGCCTCCGGCACCGGAAGGCACAGGGGGCAATCGTGCTGCCCGGCATCCTGCTGCATCAGCGCCGCTCCATCCCCCGGGAAAGCAACAGCCCTTGCCGGCCGGGGCCAGGCAGGCCGCGCCTCGCCGGCACCCTGCTCAGGCCAGCCGCGACACGACGTGCTCGCCGATCAGGCGGATGGCTTCGGCCGGATCGTCATGCAGCCGGAAGCAGATTTCGCCCACGCCCGCGTCGCGGAAGGCGGTGAGCTCGGACATCCGCGGTCCGATCTCATCCGGCGTGCCGGTGAAAGTGAAATTGGCGATGCACTTGTCGACGATTCCCGCGGGAATGCCGGCGATGTCGCCACTGCGATCGCGGTAGGCCTTGAAGAGGCCGTTCTTGTTCTTCTCGATGATGGTGATTTCCTCGTCGGTGAGGAAACTCTCGAGGTACCAGCGTTCCATCAGGCCGCGCAGCAGGAGTTCGCGCCGCGCCTCGCGCATGGCGACTTCGCGGTCTGCCTTCACATGCCAGGCCCAGATGTTGCTGATGCGGTAGCCCGCAGCAGGCTTGCCCTTGTCGGCCAGCGCGCCGAGGGTGCGCTGCACGGTGTCACCGATGAGCCCCCGGGTCATGTCGCTGTACATGACGCCATCGGCAGCCGGTACTGTCGCATGCAGCATCTGCGGCTGGTTGGCCCCGGCGTAGACCAGCGGGGGCGTGCCGCTGCCGAACGGTGGCTTGTAGCCGTACACCTTGAACATCTCACCCTGGTAAGTGAGCCCCTTGCCCGTCACGCCGCCATGGATCAGCTCGATGGCCTCGCGAACGCAGCGCACCCGCTTGGTGATGGTTAGCCCCAGCCGCGCCGGCCACTCCCCGCCACCACCCACAACCAGTGCCGCGCGCCCCTTGCTGTACTCCTGCAGGGTCAGCAAGGCGCTCGCCATCTTCACCGGGTGCATCTCCCAGGGGCTGATCACGCACACGCCCAGGCCAACGCTCTTCGTCGCCAGCGCTGCCGGGACCAGCGACATGAACGGATCGCGCCAGGAAACGTAATTCTGCAGCCACATGCGGCCGATGCCATGACGCTCACAGAGCCGGGCAAGCTCCACCAGCTGGTCCGGGGTCTGGTCAGGCTCGAGCAGGACATCGACGCGCATGGAAATCTCCGTACAGTTCATGGTTTCGGCAAAGTTTACGCTGGCTCCAGGGCCACGTCTCTTGATCCGGGTCAGCGCCGCTATTCGTGCTTGAGCGCCCGGATCGGATCGAGGCGCGCCGCACGGAGGGCGGGCCAGCTTGCAAAAACGAGGTTCAGCAGCAACGCCATGCCGAGCGCAAGCACAGCGTTGCCGGCCTCGAAGACAAAGGGCAACGCAACCTGGTGCGCAATCAGGCGTGAGGCAACCCAGCCGAGCCCCAGACCGAGGGTGGCGCCGAGGGTGGCAAGGACCATGGCTTCGAAGGAAAACTGGAAAAAGACGTCGGGCGCGGTGGCGCCCAGCGCACGGCGTGTACCGATCTCGGTGGTGCGGTCGCGTACCGCGATCCATGCGATGGCGAGCACGCCCAGGCCAGCCACCACCAGGCCGGAGAGGCCGATCCAGCGCACCAGGAAGCCGAGCCGGTCAGCCGCTGCAAGTTGCGTCTCGATAAGCTCGACCTGGTTGCCCACCTTGAAATCCGCCGGACGGAATTCCGAGATGCGGTGGCGCACGCGCAGCAGTTCCTCGATCTCGCGCGAGGCCTGCCCCATCTGCCCTGCATCCCCGAGCTCGAGGAGGATGGAGCTGTAGTGGTCGACGTTGAGCAGGCGGCGCATCGCCGTCCCGAGCGGCACGTAGACCTGCTGGTCCTCGTTGGTGGCATCGATGCCCTGGCCGCGCTCGGCGAGCACACCAGCCACTTCGAAGGGGACGCGGTTGATGAACAGCCGCTGGCCCACCGGCGACTCCCCGCCGAAGAGATCCCGCGCGACACCGTGGCCGACGAGTGCGACACGGACCGCGCGCCTGACGTCTTCTGCATCGAAGTACCCGCCTTCCTCCAGAGGCCAGTTCTTGATGCGGAAGAAGTCCGGTTCCACGCCGAGCACCGGCGAGACCTTTGAATTGAAGCCCGCCTTCAGGCGCAGGCCGGCGCTGATCACCGCCGAGTTGCGCACGACGCCGGCAACCTCCCGCTGCAGTGCCTGGTAGTCACCCTCCTGCAACGTCGTGACGATCTGCCCGGTGCGGGCCCGGCCGGCCACCGCCCGGCTCTGCTCCGCATTGATCACCACGACGTTGGTGCCGAGCCGGCGGATCTTCTCCAGCACCTGGGCACGGCCGCCGGAGGCATAGTTGACCGAAGTAACCGCACCGGCGACGCCAAGTGCGGCACAGGAAATCACCAGCATGGAGCGCAGGCGAAACCGCCAGATCTGGCGCAGGCAACCCCGCGCGAGCTGGTGCCAGGTCACCCAGGAAACCCGTGCGGCCACGACGCCAGCACCCGCCTGGTTCAGGCGCGCAGGGCCTGGATCGGGTCGACGTTCGCCGCGCGCCAGGCCGGCTGCAGGCCAAACACCAGGCCCACCAGGATCGACAGCAGCGCCGCTCCGCCAATGGCGCTCCACATGATGGCCGGCGGCAGCTTCGTCATCGAGGCGGCAAACAGCGTCCCGCCGAGACCGAGTGCAATGCCGAGGAGGCCACCGAGGAAGGAAACCACAGCGGCCTCGACCAGAAACTGCACGAGGATGTCGCGCCGGCTGGCGCCCACGGCGCGGCGCACGCCGATTTCCCGGCGCCGCTCGGACACTGCGATGAGCATGAGGCTCATGATCACCACCCCGCCGATCAGCGTGGCGATGCCAGCCACGCCCATCATCACCTTCGAGAGCGTCGAGCCGACGTCCGCCACACGGGCCACCTGCACCTGCGGACTGGTGACCGTGAAGTCGTCCTCACCCGGCGGCACGATGCCGTGGCGCTCGCGCAGCAGCGCCGTGATGTCGGCAATGGCACGATCCGCCTGCGCGGGGTCACGCAACTGCACCATCATGCCGGTGTAGTAGTCGCGGTTGAACAGCCGCCGCGAGGCGGTCGCCACCGGGATCGCCAGCGTGAAGTCCATGCTGGCGCCGCCTGGTCCCATGCCCCGCGGCGCCAGCACGCCCTTCACCTGGAAGGGCACGTCGGCGATGCGGATCTGCCTGCCGATGGGATCCTCGGCCGGGAATAGCGCCTTGCGCAGGTCCTCGCCGATCACCGCCACCCGGGCCATGGCGTCGTTGTCCGCAGCGGTGATGCCCTCGCCGAGGGCGATCTCCTCGCCGCGTACCTCGGTCCAGTTCGGGGAAATGCCCATGATGGACGGGCTGACGCTCCGGTCGCCGTACTTCACGTCGACATCGAAGGCAAACTGGGTGACAGCCACCTGCTTCACCAGCGCCACTTCCTTCGCGATCGCCTCGGCATCGCCCTGCTTGAGCACCGGCGGCGCGCTGGTGAGCGAGGGCATGCCGCGGGTGCTCGGCCCGCCGGGATTGACGATCACCACGTCGAAGGTGCCGAGCATGCGCTTGAAGCGGCGCATGGTCTCCTGCCGGGTGGCCTCGCCCACGGAGGCCAGCGCGGTGAGCGAGGCAACGCCGATCATGACGCCGAGCATCATGAAGAAGCTGCGCAGGCGGTTGCGGGACAGGGTGCGGAACGCAAGGCGAATGGTGCCGGTGAGGTTCATGCGGGGACTCCTCAGGCGGTCGCCGGGACTGCGCCGGCACGACCGGACTGCGGGCGATCGGCGGCGACCAGCCCGTCGCGAATGAATATCTCGCGCCCGGCATAGGCAGCCACATCCTCGTCGTGGGTCACCAGCACGATGGTGCGCCCCTCCCGGTGCAGGTCCGTGAAGAGTCTCATCACCGACTCGCCAGCCGCCGAGTCGAGGTTGCCGGTGGGCTCGTCCGCCAGCAGCAGCGGCGGATCGTTCATCAGCGCCCTTGCGATCGCCACGCGCTGCTGCTCGCCGCCCGACAGCTCGGTCACGTAATGCCCGGCACGCTCGCCGAGGCCGACCTGGGCGAGAATCGCCAGTGCACGGCCGCGCTCCACTGCAGCACCGGAATAAAGCGCCGGTATCTCGACATTCTCTGCCGCCGTGGTCCGCGGCAGCAGGTTGAAGGACTGGAACACGAAGCCGATCTTGCGATTGCGGATGTGGGAGCGACGCTCGTCACTGTGATGGGAAACATCTTCGCCATCGAGCCGGTAACTTCCAGTGGTCGGCGTATCCAGGCAGCCGAGGATGTTGAGCAGCGAGGACTTGCCGGAACCCGACGCCCCACGGATGGTGACGAACTCACCCTTGCCGATGGTGAAGGACACATCCTTCAGAGCGGGCACCGGCGTGCCGTCGCCGCGGGTATAGGTCTTGCCCAGGTGGCTGACTTCGATCATGACTTCCCTGCCTGGCCGGCAGCGCCGGCTTTCGGTTGCGGGCTGATGAGCACCTTGTCCGCCGGGCCGATGCCCTGCCTGATCTCGGTAAAGCTCGCATCCCGGGTGCCGACCGTGACCGTCCGGCGCACCAGGCTGCCGTCCTTGTCCACCCAGACATAACGCTCCGCACCCTCACGCTGGACTGCGGCGCCCGGGACCACCAGCGCCTCGCGCTCGGCGGTGCGGATGGAGACGTTGGCGGTCATGTCGGGCTTGAGGAGTGCCGCGGGCGAATCGATGTGGATCATCACCTCGAAATTGACCACGCCGGAGATGATCGTGCCCCGTGGGGCGATGCGCGCCACCTGGCCCGCGAATTCCTCGCTCGGATAAGCCTCGACCGTGAACATCACCGGATTGCCGACGGCGACACTGCCAATGTCGGTCTCGTCCACCATCGCAACCAGTTCCAGCGCACCGTCCTCGATGACGGTAACGAAGGTCGGCGTGGTGAACGAAGCGGCCACCGTCTCACCCTCCTGGGTACTGACCGAAGCCACGGTGCCGGTGATCGGCGAGCGGATGACGGCATAGGCAAGATCGGTTTGCACGACCTCCATGTCGCGACGCGACTTCACCAGCCTGGCCTGCGCCTGGGCGAGGGCGATCTGCGCATCCTCCACCTGGCTCTCAGCCACCAGCTTCCTTTCGTCGAGGCGCTGCACGCGCGAAAGCTCCACCTCGGCACGGCGCAGATCCTGCTCGCTGACTGCGATCTGTGCCCGCGCCTGGGCGAGACGCGCCTGCAGGCCGCGCGAGTCAATCTCCGCAATGACGTCGCCCTTGCGGATTTTCGAGCCGACTTCGACATTGAGCTTGTCGACGATTCCGGAGAGCTGCGCACCGACCCGCACCTCCCCACCCACCCGCAGGCGCACGATGCCGGTGGCGAGTACCTTGGCCGCCATGCTGCGCCGTTCCGGGGTGGCGAACACGCGCTGGGCGGCATCTTCAGTGTCACCGTTGCGGCTGAGCACATACCAGACGGTGCCGGCCAGTCCGAGGGCGACGACGGCAGCAGCGATGACGGCACCCGTCTTCACTGGACTTGCTGCGCCGGGGATCTGCTACTTCTTCTCGTAGACAAGTTCCATGGGATCCTTGCCCGCGCGCTCGGTGCGCACCGTCATGGTCCTGCCGTCGGCGGAAAGGCTGCGCGTCTCGGTCTTCACTGTCTTCGTGCCGGCGACGGCGCCCTCGGCGGTCCAGGTGACTACCAGCTTGCTGCCATCCCACTTGGCGAGCGTGTCAGCCTTGTCGCCCATCGGGCCTTCGTTGGGGATGCTGGTCTTGCCGGTCAGGTCATAGTTCACCTGCCGGTGGCTCGTCTTCAGCATGAACGTGGTGCTGAAATCGAGCGTGAGCTTCTCCGGCGTCTGTTGCACGGCCACCGTCTCGGAGACGGCCTTGACCATGCCGAGGTTCAGACCCTTGTCGGTGTTGAGCATCCAGTTGCCGCTGAAATCAGGGGCCGTCCCGGCCAGCGCCGCAGCGGACAGGACCCAGCCGGCAGCAGCAACGGCGGCGAGAGAAACCAGCGAAGCAGGCTTGCGGATCATCATCATGCACTCCATGTCATGACCAAGGGGCTGACTATAGCGGGCGGCCGCTCACCCGGACGGGAAGATCTGCGGCTGCATCCTGCGGCAGATTGCCACAGATGGGATTCCCGCCCACCATGACCGCCTGGTGCAGGCTATCCGGCCGGTCCCGACGCGGATCCGCCAGTCCCTGGCTGGCAGCGCACCTCGTAGCGCAGGTCACGCCGGGCCGGGTTGTCCTCCAGCAGCCCGAACTCGCGCCGCTTGACCACTTCATGTCCATCCGGGCACATCTGTCGCAGCTGCAGCCAGTCATTCAACCACTGCAGGCGCCGGGCCTCGGCCACGGCGCTGTCCGCGGGAAATTCCGCGGTGGTCGTCACATCGAAATAGAACACATCCGAGCGCTCGCGCGGCAGCGTGATGTCGGTGAGCCGATGGCGGTCGTAGTTGTCCGGCGTATCAAAGGCAACGCAGCCACCCAGGATGGCAGCCAACACTGCGACAGGCAGGACAAAGCGGGATCTGGACGCCATGAATCCTCCGCGAGCGTCAGGGAAGGCGCGCTGCGAAACGCAGGCGCTGGTAATCAGCGGTCCACAGGCCATCGGCGCCCTGCAGCTGCGGACGCAGCGCCTCGGTCACATGGTCAAGGAAGCTGCCGGTGCCACCGGCGGGGAGGTCCTGCGTGAAGGCGCCAGCGAAGGTCGCAAGCCAGTCACGGATCGAACCGGGCAGAACCGTCGGTCGCGGGAAGTGCTCCATGACCACGACCTGGAACCCATGGGACTGCAGCAGTGCCGAATAGCCGGCCGGGCCGGGATTGAACCAGGGGAAGACCGCCGGCAGGCCCTGTCGTCCACGCTCCTCGTTGAGCGCCCGGACGATCGCCGCGATATTGCCCGCCCCGCCGAACTCGCCGACGAAGCGCCCGCCCGGGCGCAGCGCGCGGCGCACGCCGGCGACGACGGCAGCGCCGTCGCGCATCCAGTGCAGGGCCGCGTTGCTGAACACGGCGTCAAACTCCGCGTCGAAAGCCAGCGCCTCGCCATCCATCACCCGCGCGTCGACTCCCAGCGCCTGCGCCGCCGCGACCATCTCCGCGCTGGCGTCCACGCCCACCACCTCGCAGCCGAGCGCCGCCAGGCTGGCCGTGAGGGGCCCGTCACCGCAGCCGAGATCGAGGATGCGCTCACCGGGCCGTGGCGCGAGCAACCCCAGCACCGGTGCGCCAAGCCGGGTGACGAAGCGCGCCTTTTCTGCGTACTGGCGTGGATCCCAGTCCTGATAGGCGAGATCAGTCATGCCGGTCATGGTCCATGCAGGTTGATAAAAAAACAACGCCAGGCCCGGTGAAGGACAACGGCTTGTGCCAACCCAAAAGCGTCAACCCGGATGCAGGCAGCCTGCCGGTCTGCCAGCCGGTATCGATCCTGCTTGCTGGACCAGTCATGACGAGTTGATCTGACCGGCCATGGCCACATGACCGTCAGCCGGTCACATGCCTCAACCGACTTTCGTTATGTAAAACCATTCTGGTATTCCTGCAAACCGTCAACAAGACTGATCCGGACGTCTGCAGACGTTGCCGAAGAAGAAAACATTCTTTATTCATACAGGGGGTTAGCAATGAAAATAATGAAGGCATTGGTCGGTGCCACGGCATCTTTCCTGTTGGCTGCCGGCGCCAACGCCGCCGTCATCCAGGACCAGGTCGTCGGCGCCAAACTGGGCAACCAGTTCACCCAGGGCGGTGGCGGCTCCATTCCCGATGTCGCCGCATCGAATGCGGGCGGGTTCTTCACCTATGACACCGATACGCAGATGCTGGTTGGCTGGCAGCGCCACCAGTCCAATGCGAGCCAGGGCTCCTACCTGTACCAGGCGGGTTGGTCGGTGGACCTGGCCGCCTCACAGATGACCACTGCAAATACCAGCTGCACCTTCCTTGCCGGCAACGATGCCTGCCCCAGCTTCACCAACGGTCTGCAACCAGGTCCGGCGTCCGTGCTCGCGGGCAATATCGGCAATGGCGCCTTCGGGAACCTCGTCACCATCAAGTGGAATACGCTGGGCGCGCCGCTGAACAGCGCCTTCATTGCCACGCAGATCCAGGCGGTCCCCGTGCCGGCAGCAGCATGGCTGTTCGGCTCTGCCCTGGCCGCCGCGGGGGTTCTGCGCCGCCGGATGGCGACCTGAGCTCCCACCAGGCCGCTGGGCCAGGCGTCCGGAAAGGCCCCGCCCCGCGGGGCCTTTCTTCATCCGGGCAGGTCGGACATCGCCTCACTGTACCCAGTTTACGAACAGGGTGATGACCAGTGCGTTGGCGAAGTCGATGAAGAAGGCGCCCACCAGGGGTACCACCAGGAAGGCCTGCGGCGACGGACCGAAGCGTACGATCAGCGCACGCATGTTGACGACCGCGTTGGCGACCGTGCCCATGGCAAAGCCGATGTAGCCGCTGGCCATGACGGCAGAGTCATAGTCGCGGCCCATGATGCGGAAAGCACCCAGCCAGGCGAGCAGCACCACCATGACGAGCTGCGTCGCCAGGATGACGGACAGTGG
>CAZQGA010000029.1:0-12645 GCA_964592735.1 uncultured Chromatiaceae bacterium
CTGTGTATTTCGTGCGCGAAATGCTCAAAGTCCGCAGCGACTCGCTGGAAGGCAAGACCTGCCTGGTCTCCGGCTCGGGCAACGTGGCCCTCTACACCATCGAGAAGCTGGCCGAACTGGGTGCCAAAGTCATTGCCTGTTCCGACTCCAACGGCGTCATCATCGACGAGAAGGGCCTCGATCTGGACCTCCTGAAACAGTTGAAGGAAGTCGAGCGGCGGCGGGTTGCCGACTACGCGGGCTACCGCAAGCACGCCCGCTATATCGCTGGCGGCAAGATCTGGGAAATTCCGTGCCAGGTGGCGATGCCCTCGGCCACGCAGAACGAGATCAATGGACGGGATGCTGCCACCCTCGTGCGCAACGGCTGCATCGCGGTCGGCGAAGGCGCCAACATGCCGACGACGCCGGAAGGCGTGCGGATTTTCCTCGACGCCGGCATCGCTTACGGGCCGGGCAAGGCTGCCAATGCAGGTGGCGTGTCCACCTCCGCACTGGAAATGCAACAGAATGCGAGCCGGGACGCCTGGAGCTTCGAGTACACCGAGCGCAAGCTCGACGAGATCATGACCGGCATCCACCAGACGACATACGAAACCGCTGAGGAATATGGTGCCAGGGGCAACTATGTCGTTGGCGCAAACATCGCCGGCTTCACCTATGTCGCCAAGGCAATGCTCGCACTCGGGCTGATCTGACCGGATAATTTTCCGCCCCCGGCGCCAGGGCCGGGGGTACGGAATCGGGTGAAGCGCGGCCACACTCAGGCTGGTGGGTCGTACCAGCCACCGTGCGGCGCCACCATCTGGTCGGCCTCTCGTGGTCCCCAGCTGCCCGGTTCGTAGCGATACACCGCACTGCCGTGGTTGACAATGGGATCAACGATGGCCCACGCCGCCTCGACGCCGTCCTCGCGGGCAAACAGCGTGGCATCGCCCGCCATGGCATCGCCAATCAAACGCTCGTAGGCCTCACGCGCCTCCGGCGAGGCATTGCAGACATAGAGTTCCACCTCTTCGCCCGCCATGCGCTCACCGGGCGCCTTGGCACGCGCCCCAACGGCGATCGCCACCTTGTCAGGCCCCAGGCGGAAGCGAAAATAGTTGGACCTTGGTGGCAGCACTTCATCAAACAGCCGCTGCGGCGGTGTCTTGAGGATCACCATGACTTCCGTGGCCGTCACCGGCAGGCGCTTGCCGGCGCGAATGAAAAACGGCACTCCCTGCCAGCGCCAGGAGTTGAGATGCAGCTGCATGGCCGCAAAGGTCTCCACTTCTGAATCCGGGGATACGCCGGGTTCGTCACGATAGCCACGGAACTGGCCCCGCACCAGGCTGGTACCCGTGAACGGGCTGATCGCCCGCAGCACTTTGATGCGCTCGTCACGCTGCGCCTCGCCCCAGTAACCCACGGGCGGATCCATGGCGAGACTGGCAACCACCTCCAGCAGGTGGTTCTGCACGACATCACGGATTGCCCCCACCTCCTCGTAGAACTTGCCACGCCCCTCGAGACCAAGCTCCTCTGCCATGGTGATCTGCACGCTCTCGACATGGTTGCGGTTCCAGATCGGCTCAAGAAAGGCATTGGCAAAGCGGAAATACAGCAGGTTCTGCACCGGCTCCTTGCCGAGGTAGTGATCGATGCGGAAGATCGAGCTCTCGGGCAATACCTCATGCAGGGTACGGTTGAGCTCACGGGCTCCCGCGAGATCGCGGCCGAAGGGCTTTTCCACGACGACACGCGCACCCCCGGCACAACCGCTCGCGCCGAGGAACTTCACCACCGGACCGAACAGGCTCGGCGGAATCGCCAGGTAAAAGAGCGGATGCGCTGCACCGGCCAGGCTCTCACGCACGTGCGTGAAAGTAGCCGCATCGTTGTAGTCGCCATCCACATAGCGGAGCAGGGACAGCAGCTTCTGCGCCTCCGGCGAAGCAGCCTCACCGGTCCGCTGCACAAGACTGTCGCGCACACGTTCACGGAACTGCTCGAGGTTCCAGCCCGAACGCGACACGCCGATCACCGGCACATCGAGTACACCGCGCCTGACCATGCCCTTCAATGCCGGGTAGATTTTCCGGTGCGCCAGGTCACCCGTTGCCCCGAGGAGCACCAGTGCATCGCTGCGGATACCGGTCATGACTGGCCTCCGGCCCTCGCCTGCGAACCGTCTCCCCGCCTGTTCATTTGCCGGGCTCCTGATGCCCGCCGAACTGATGGCGCATGGCCGAGAGCAGGCGGTTGGCAAAATCGCTCTCGCCCCGGGAATCAAAACGGGAATACAGCGCCGCAGACAGCACCGGCACAGGCGTTGCCGTATCGATGGCGGCCTTGAGCGTCCAGCGACCTTCGCCCGAATCGGCAACCCGGCCGTGGAAGGCATCGAGCGCCGGATCCGCCGCCAGCGCGGCTGCGCTGAGGTCGAGCAACCAGGAGGACACCACGCTGCCCCTGCGCCAGAGCTCGGCAATCGCCGGCAGGTCGAGGTCGTAGCGGTAACGCCCGGCATTGTCAGGCCTGGCCACCTCGAGCTTGCCCGCCGCTGCATGCCGGAACAGATTGAAGCCCTCGGCATAGGCGGCCATCATTCCGTACTCGATCCCGTTGTGGACCATCTTCACGAAGTGGCCTGCACCGGCCGGGCCGCAGTAGAGATACCCTTCACTGGCCGTGGCACCGGCTACGGGCGGGGCCACCGGCTCCACGGCGCCCTGGCCAGGCGCCAGCGCGCGAAACAGCGGATCCAGGCGCCGGACCACCGCTTCGGGACCGCCGATCATCAGGCAATAACCCCGCTCCAGCCCCCAGACACCGCCGCTGGTACCGACATCGACGAAATCGATGCCGCTGACCGCCAGTTCCGCGGAAAGACGGATCGCCTGTTCGAACGGTGAATTGCCCCCATCGATGATGCAGTCACCCCGCGAGAGGAGCGGCGCGAGTTCAGCGACCAGTCCGTCCACTGCCCCGGCCGGCACCATGAGCCAGACCGCACGTGGTGGTGCCAGTTGCCTGACCAGGTCCGCGAGCGATGTCGCAGCAACGGCGCCTTCGCCGGCCAGCGTCGCAACCGGGTCGGGATCCTTGTTCCATACCACACACGGGTGGCGGGCGCGCAGCAGGCGCCGCACCATGTTACTGCCCATGCGGCCTAGGCCAATCATCCCCAGTTGCATCGTGCTTCTCCAATATCCCGGTCTCAACAGCGGACAGTCTACGCCCCCAACCGGCCAGACCGGCCGCAACGGCAGCCCTGCCTTGCAAGCTGCGGAATGTTACGCCCGCAATTCGGATCGTCATGCATCCAGGACGGCCCCTTGACACCGCCGGCCGTGGTGGACACGACTGCCCCTCAAGCCGCCAATCAGAACCCTTGTCACTTCTGGTACGGCGCAGCCACCAGCCCTGGCCGACCGGTGCCAAACCGACCAGGGCCGCACCCGGAAGCCGTAACCCTGATCTCGACCCTGACCGCAACCCCGGCTCTGATCCCGGTCGACACCCGGCCGTCTGGATGCAGGACTTTCCACAATTGCACTGAACGCTGCGCGCAAACGATCATGCGGCCGTTTTCACCCCCGGAGCGCCATCGTGCTCATCGTCATCAGTACCTCGATCGCCGCTGCCCTCGCCGTCCAGGCGGCCACGGCGGTTCCCGTAGCTGCGCCAATCCGTGCGGACATGGCGGAAATCGTTGTCACGGCCCGCAAGCGCGAGGAGAACATCCTTGACGTTCCCGTTGCGGTCACCGCCTTCTCTGCGCGCAGCATCGAGTCACTCGGCCTCACCAATCTCAGCGAAATCGCCCGCTTCACACCAGGCTTCGCACTGAACTCCGCCACAGGGCGACAACCCGCTTCCTACCGGCCGGTCATCCGTGGCGTCACCACCGTTCGTAACGGCGTGACCAATGCCAATGCCGGCAACACCTTCGTCGATGGCATCTATGTAGGCTCGGCATTGCTCACGACCGAACTCGACAGCGTCATGCGCGTGGAAATCATGCGCGGCCCGCAATCGGCGCAATTCGGCCGTAACACCTACGTCGGTGCCGTCAATTACGTGACCCGTCAGCCCACAGAACAACTCGAGGGGCGCATCACCGTTACCGTGGCCCAGCATGACAGTTATGACATTTCCGGCTGGATCAGCGGCCCGCTGGGCTCGGACCGCCTGCGCTTCATGCTCGGCGCCGGACATCATGAATATGGCGGTGAATGGACCAACCTGCGTGACGGCAGCAGCATCGGCGACGAAGAGTCCAATGAGGTGTCGGCAAAATTTCTGTTCGAGGCGACTGATTCATTGCAGTTCACGCTGAAAGCGGGCTGGCAAGGAGCGGATGACGCGCTCTACCCGATGTACCTGCAGCCCTCCACATTGAACAACTGCTGCTTCCGCACTCCTGCTGCCCCGCGTACGCGCGAGTACTACGAAGGCAAAGCCCAACCTCGCGACGAGGTCAATCTGTATTCCGACCTGCTGGAACGCAACGGCGGTGCCGGCACCGAGCTGGACCGGCGCATCACAAGCCTGAAGGTGGACTGGCAAGTCGGTACTTATGCGGTGACCAGTCTCACTGGATTCATCCGTGATCGCTATGACATGGGATTTGATGCCTCGTACGCCGGCTACGACCCGGGTGTTCCGCCCACCTGGAGTTGCGGCAGCCCGTTGCCACCCGGCACCCCGCCAGTCGGCAGTTTCCTGCTCCGTGAGCGCAAGGACTACGATGACTTCTCCCAGGAATTGCGGCTGACGTCTGCAGCCGATCAGCCGCTGCGATTTACCCTGGGCGCTTACTATTACCGGGGTGAAAGCAATGTCACCGGCCGTGAGCGCATCGACCCCTGCACCGGGCTGGCTCACGCCGTGGATCGCGACCGCGACGAAGTCGAGAACCGGGCAATTTTCGGCGCCCTGGCCTGGGACTTCCTCGAGCGCTGGACCGCAGGCCTGGAACTGCGCTGGGCCGAAGATGACGTGACCGTGACCAGCCTGCCGGTGGGTGCGCCATCGACCCGCTACGAAGCCGCCCCTGACAACCTCACCCCGCGCTTCACGCTGGACTGGCGTCCGACTGACGCAACCAGCTACTACCTCAACGTCTCGAAGGGAACGAAGTCCCCGGATTTCAACCCGAAGGTCCCTGATGAACGCTACCGGGCCGTAGATGAGGAGAGTGCCTGGAATTACGAGATCGGCATCAAGGCACTGCTCCCCGAGCGGGGGCTCAGCCTCGCAGCGGCTGTCTATCGCCTTGAGGTGAAAAACCAGCAGGTCACCGAATTGATCGAATTGCCGGCGGGTGGCACGGCATCGATCCTCACCAACGCTGGCCGCACCCGGGTCTGGGGCGTGGAAACCGAGGCCAGCGCGGAACTGGCCGAGGGCCTCAATTTGCGGGCCACCTGGACCTGGACCGACTCGGAGATCACCGACTGGATCAGCCAGGAGCAGGCTGACCTGCGGGGCAGCGATGGCAGCCCGGGCCAGAACGAGGCGCTTGGCGATGTTGCCGGCAAACACTGGCCACGGGTCCCCCGGCATATGGCCGCACTGGCATTGCGCTACGAACGACAGTTGTCAGCGGCTGCAGAGTGGTACGGCAGCATCGATTACAGCTTCGAGTCGTCGAAATATGCTGCGGAGCACAATCTCATCGAGACTGGCGACCGCAATCTCGTCGGCCTGCGTACCGGCCTGCGTTTCGACCACTGGGATATCACCCTCTGGGCAAAGAACCTGTTCGATGACGACACCCCGGGTGACATCCTTCGCCACTTCGACCGGCGCTACAAAAGCCTGGCCACCTATCCCCAGGCTGGTACACGCCCGAGCAATACGCCACGCGCCTTCGCGATCCCGCTGCCACGGGGCCGGCAGGTCGGCGCAACGGTCTCCTACCGGTTCTGAGCCCCGCACAGCGCCAGGGCGGATCGTGCCAGTGTTGTCGCCCGCCACAACAGCCGGGGCAATAGGTATATTTACAAACAGGACACTGCCTGCCTGCGAGAGGGAGAATGCCGGGATGAAACTGACAGCCCAGGATATCCAGGACTTCCGCCAGCGCGGCTACTGCGTGCGCAAGGCATTCTTCGATGCTTCGTCGGTGCGCAAGATGTCCGACTATCTCGATGCACTGCGTACGGCTGTGCCGCAAAAGAACGCGGAGGCCTGCTACTACGAGGAAAGCCCCATCACGGGCAAGAACATCCTGGTTCGTGCTGAACACATCCTGGGCGACCATAATCCGGAAATGACCCGCCTGATGCTGGCACCCCGGGTAATGGAGGCTGTGTCAGCCCTGCTGGGCGAGCAGGCGGTGCTGTTCAAGGAAAAGGTGAACTACAAGCTGCCCGGCTGCCGTGCCGACAAGCTCCACCAGGACCAGGCCGCCGGGTGGAATGCCTACGCGGACTTTTTCCTCACCATGGCGATCGTCGTCGACCCCAACCGCCAGGACAACGCCGCACTGAGTTTCCTCTCCACCGGCAAGTACCCGCGCGCCCTGATGGGGCCGGAGTGGAAGCCGCTCACGGATGCGGATCCGCCCTATGAGCCCGTCAGCGACTACCAGCTTCTCGAAGCGGCACCGGGCGACGTGGTGTTCTTCGATTCCTACGTGCCGCACGGCTCGCCACCCAACACCAGCGGCGAGCAGCGACGCAACATCTACCTCACCTTCAACCGGGCATCCGCGGGCGACCTGCGCCTGCGCTACTACCAGGAGAAGTGGGCCAGCTACCCGCCCAACCGCCCCGGTGAGGCCCGCAGGACGGGCAGCTACCGCGTCTGAAGCCGGCAAACCCAGGCACCTTCCGTTACTGCGGCTTCGCCATCCGGTGCACTGCCGTTGGGCTGACGCCGGCCTGCCAGGCGTCGCCATAGATCCACTTAGTTCCCTGGCATATGACGGTGGAAGCGGGCATCGTGCGTGCGGAAATGCACGCCAAACCAGTCGCTGAGGCGCGTCGCAAAGCGTTCCTCGACCTCGCCACTGCCCATCTCGAAGTCGTCCATGATGTCGCGCATGTCATCGAGCAACAGTTCATGGTCCTGCTTGTGCTCGCGCAACTGGTCGTAGGCACGCTCTTTCATCACCCGCTCTTCGAGTGCGAAGTGCGCGGAAACCTCGGCAAATATCTCACCCAGCAGATCCGCGATCGCGATCCGGTCACCACCGGCATCACAGCTGAGAGCCAGGGTCCGGTTTATCGCACCGATCAGTTCCTGGTGGCCGTGATCGACGTCGGCAATGCCGGTTGCGAACTCCGCCCGCCATTCAATTGCAGTCATGTGACGAGCCCCCCTATTGTCTGAAGATGAAGCCTTCAGGAGGCCGGAACTCGATGACGAAGTTCTGGCCCGGCCGCAATTCGACGTCGGCCGTTCCGCTGAAATCGAACCCGGTCTCCCGTCCACTCTCCCGCAGCCGCACGACGGCCTGCTGGTGGCCGGCGGATACCCGGAAACGCTCGAACAGGCTGGAAGGCCCATCCTTCCACAGGCCAGCGGGGTTCTGTGTACCAGCAAACACCCTCTGGCCATTCAGTTCCAGCTCAATGTATACCGGCCAGCGTGCCCGCGGGCAACCCGTAGTCCGGCGCATGTTCGGCGGCAACTTGGCGAGCTCCTCCGGGCTGAGCTGCTGGCACTTCTGCTGGTGCTGCCCCGCATGGCTGTAGGTCAGCGTCACGACGGCCTCATCGGCGGCACGCAATTGCACTTCCGGTGTGGCCGAAAGGAACCCAAGGGGCCACATGAAACCGGCCAGAAGGAGGATCTGCGCTGCCCCGCGCAGCCAGACCGGCCAGCTTTTCACCGGCGCGTGCCAGCCAGGCTTTCCCGTGGCGGCCGTGGTTGGCGGTAATGCGGCAGCCGCGGCCGGCTCCTGGGCCAGGGAAGCAACGAAACCCTCGAGCGCCGCTGAGCGCAGCCGCTGCTGTGCCGGATTGGCCCACGACAGGGCAACCCGCTCCCTGGGCACGCGCTCACGCAGGTAAGGGTCGCGGAGCGCGGCGACACGCTTCTCAGTCCACTCGACGCCGAGGCGTTCATGGCAACTGCTCTCATGACAGCCGGCCAGCATCACGCCGGCCACCATCTTGCGCGTCAGCACCAGGTCGATGAACGACGGCGGCAGCATTCCCGTGCAGGGCATGTCTATCACGGCGACCGCCCCGACCGAAGGCTGCCTGACTGCAGCACCGTGCTCACAGCGAAACACGAGGACCGCAGGCTCCCCCCTCAGATTGCGGCAAACCTCATTCACCTGCTCACGCAGCGCAGCTATGCCATGCTGGGGAAGCTGGATGCCAGGCACCAGGGCCGATGCACGCCGGAATGGCGTTGCAGTCGGACAGGCACCGGCACAGATGCCACAGCTCACGCAGAGATCGGGATCGACGACGGCCTCGAGCGAGAACGGCAGGCCATCGCTGCGCGGCTGCATGGTGATGGCGCTATACGGGCAGTCATCGAAGCAACGCGAGCAACCATTGCAATTATCGAGATTGACGACGGCAGGTGACGGCCGCCGCAGCGGCGGTGCCCACGGCAGGATGAGCAGCACGACCAGGACAGCCAGCGCCAGTACCCACAGGCCGCGGGGACCAATGACCTCGATCAACGGATAGAAGGTCAGGTAGAACCAGTCGATGCCGACTGATGCCGCCAGCTCATTGAGGTTGGCTGGACCCTGGCTCCGCGCCGGATCCACGAGTGACAGCACAAGCAGCGCCACGGCAATGGCAATGCTGAGGTTGCGGGCGGGATTCACCCTGGCCTGGCTGTAGCGCTGGATGTGCACCCACATGAGCGTGAGCATCAGCAGCGGCGCCGCGATATGGATGTACGCCATGAGCGTGAAAAAGCGGCCACTCAGCCCGGCATTGTCGGCAAAATTCCTCGATATGGGCTCGGCAAAAATCGGCAGCGCATCGAGCCAGCGTGACGTCGTCAATGCAACGTACTGCGCAAGCTGGTCCCAGACCATCCAGTAGCCGGTGATGCCACAGACGTAGATGAAGCCTATCAGCAGCACGCCGGTGACCCAGCCAAACCAGCGCACACCCCGCATGCGATCCATGGCGAACTCGCGCAACATGTGCACGAAGACCACCACAACCAGGCCATCGGAGGCATAGCGGTGGATGCTGCGCATGATGCCGCCTGCCCACCATTGATCCCGGGTCATGGCTTCAACGGAGGCGTAGGCCTGTTCCACACCTGTGTCGAAGAAGATGTAGACGTAGACACCGCTGATCGTGATCAGCCAGAACAGGTACCAGCCCAGGGCGCCGAGCTGCGTCAGCGGGTTGAGCCGCGGACCGCAAATTGCATCGAGCCCGCTCTCCAGACGGTTGAAGATACTGCGCAGGAGCCGCTTGATGACGTTCATGCGAGCCTCCCTGCCGGGTCGATGCGGTCGATACGGCTCAGGAGCGGGAACGACGTGCCGATGAGCCCTGGCGCCAGGAACGCACAACGAAGACCAGGACCCCCAACGCGGAAGTCAGGCCTATCGCAATTTCGAGCACCAGCGAATAATCGAACCGATAGCGATCGGCCTTGGGATCGTATGACGTACATATCAGGCGCACCCGGGACAGAAAATCAGCCACTGGCCGCTCGGTCACTGGCCTGCCGAGCGCCAACCTTTTCAGGGGATCAACGAGCATCGGCGGCTGAAATTCAGGCCCGTAAACCTGCTGGTACACCCGTCCGCTCTTGTCGAGAATTGTAACCTGTGTGAGGTGGTCAAACCCACCTGCGGCCGGCACGTAGGCAAAGCCGATTTCTGCCGCCAGGGCATCCA
This sequence comes from uncultured Chromatiaceae bacterium, assembly GCA_964592735.1. Lineage (GTDB taxonomy): Bacteria > Pseudomonadota > Gammaproteobacteria > Steroidobacterales > QUBU01. The sequence goes on from CAZQGA010000029.1 coordinate 9,824, forward strand.
CAGTCGCCTGGTCGCCACTCAGGAAATGCCAGCGGGGATCACGGATCCCCCGTTCGGCCGCGTAGCGGTGCATCTGTCCGGGTGTGTCCACGCGAGTATCGAAACCGACGGTGACGACGGAGAAGGCATCTTCGCCGAGCGTGTCGCGCGCCATGCGCACGACCCGGGCCAGGCTGGTCGTCAACGTTGGACAGATGAAGGAGCAGCTGGTGTAGATGTAGCTGAGGACGACGGGGTGCCCCCTCAGACTCGATAGTTGCAGCGCCTGTCCATTCTGGTCGATGAAGCGATGCTCGCCGATCGTCCGCCCGATGGCTGCCTGGCTGACGCGCAGGGCCTCATCCTCGTCCAGCACCTGTGCCCGGGTCCCTGCAGGGATCCAGAGAAGGGCTACCGTCCAGATCGCCAGCAGCGGCGCGAGGCGCCAAGCCCCTTCCGACCGAAGGGTGCCCATTCCTCAGACCGCCAGATGGCCGGACAGCACTCCGCTGGCGATAGCGCCAAGCAGCAACAGGCCAAGTTGCCAAAGTGAGCCGTGGAAGTTGGCCATGGCATTGCCGCGCGAGGGATTGCGCACAAAGACGATGCTGGTCCAGATGAAGTACGCGCCGCCTGCAACTGCACACAGCGTATAGAACCAGCCAGTCACCAGCAGCGGCGGCATCAGGGTCAGTGCCACCAGGATCACCGTATGGACCAGGACGACGATGGCCAGCGGACGGTCGGCCATGAAGTTGGGGAGCATCGGAATGCCGGCGCGGGCGTAATCGCGCTTGTTGTAAAAGGCAAGGCTCCAGAAATGCGGCGGTGTCCAGAAGAACAAGGCTGCTGCGAACACCCAGGCCGCCATGGGAAGCCCAGGATCCACTGCCGCGGATCCCGCCAGGGCAGCAAAGCTGCCCGCGAGCCCGCCGATGACGATATTCCACAAGGTGCGCCGCTTGAGCCAGGCCGTATAGATGTAGCCGTAGGTCAGGCTGCCGAGCAGCACCTGGGCAGCAGCCATGGCATTGAGTACCGTGGCAGCGAGCGCGACCGCAAAGGCTGTGAGCCCTGCGATGACGAACAGCCACAACCGCCCGGGCACCAGCTGGCCGGTTGCGAAGGGGCGCAACCGGGTGCGCAGCATGCGGCTGTCGAGGTCGGGCTCCGTGACCTGGTTGTAACCGCCAGCAGCGCCGGCGGAGAGGAACACCGCCAAGGCCAGCGCCAGGACCTCGCCCAGGCTCAGGGCAGGCCCGGGCGTAACCGCGGCACCGGCAATGGCTGTCAGGGTGATCTCCAGCGCGATCCTCGGCTTGAACACCGAGAAGATCATCCGGGCCCGGGTCGCCCAGCTGCCGACTCCGGCAGCCGTTCCCAGGACCGTCGCTGCAGGCTCGCCCGGCATCCCTGATCTACCTCAGGGGCCAGACTTCGGCCAGGTACTTCCAGTTGACGAAGTAGTACAGCACGAAGGACACGAAGAAGATGGTCACCAGCACGATGGTGCCCGGGATGTTCAAGCTCCCGGCACTGCCGTATTCCCCGACCACAATCTTCGGCACCGCCGGGCCAGACACCCGGATGGCCTTGGCCGCGGCATCCGCGGTCTGTTTGCCGAAGAACACTGAAGCCACCATGTTCACTACATACATGAGGCCGCCTGTCGCTGCCAGGATGGCGCTAAGGCCATTGAGCGCCATCATGAGGAATGCCGCCGAAGGCAGCTGGTACGGGAACAGGGAATCAGCAAAAGTGATGTCCCAGTGCCGCCGCGGAACACCCAGCGTACCGGCACCCATCATGAAGAGCGAAATGCCGGCCGCACCCAGGCCAAAGACATACACCTGGTACTTCGCCATGCGCGGGAACATGATCTCCCGTTGAAACAGCAGGGGCACCAGCAGGTAGCTGACCGCCATGAACGTCAGAGTCGTGCCGGTAACCACCGTGGCATGGAAATGGCCAGGTGCATACAGCGTATTGTGCATGATCAGATTGATCTGCTCGGTGCCGAGCACCACCCCGGAAATGCCGCCCAGAAAACCAAACATCACCAGTGAGAGGAAGCATCCCGCAAACGCCGGATTACCCCACGGTGCCTTGCGGAGCCACTCAAACACGCCTTTGTTGAACCCCCGGCGCCGCTGGGCAGCTTCGATGGTTCCCGGCACGGTCATGGCATGGATCATGCTGCCGAGCACGGCCAGATACATCGCGTAGCTGGTGTTGAAGATCTTCCACTCCATGCCCACACCCGGTTCCACCAGCAGGTGATGCGCGCTCGCCAGCTGCAGGAAGAAGATGTAGAGCAGGAACGCCAGGCGGCTTGCCTTCTCCGACAAGGGCTTGCCGCCCAGGAGGATGGCAGCCACCGCATACCAGATCGAGACATGGACGGAGACGTTGACCTGCTGCGTGGAATGACCCATCGCCCACCAGATCAGCTTGTACATCAGCGGATCGATATGGCTGATGTAGCCCAGCGACCACAGCCAGGTCGGCACCAGGATGATGGCGCCGGAAGCCAGCGTGAAGACAGCGATGATTGCCGCAGTCAATGCACCGAAACTGACCAGCGGCAACGAACCTTCGTAGGTCCGCTCATCCTTGGCGATGACCAGCGTACCGAAGAAAACGCCGCAGGCAATCAGCGTCCCCACCGCAAACAGGATCAGGCCCAGATAGAAATTGGGTGCTGCCTGGAGTGGCGTGTATGAAGTGAACATCACCGAGGAATTGCCCTGGAGGACAGCAATGTTGGTCAACACCCCGCCGATGATCATCAGCCAGAACGCCAGCCAGGCCATCCGGGGCGCTGCCAGGCGGCAGTTCAACAG
>CAZQGA010000030.1:0-12440 GCA_964592735.1 uncultured Chromatiaceae bacterium
GCAATGCCAAGGTGGCTGCGGGTGAGGCCGGTGGCATAACCCAGCATATTGGTGCCTATCGTATCGATACACCCAATGGCCAGATCGCCTTTCTCGATACGCCCGGCCACGAGGCGTTTACTGCCATGCGTGCCCGCGGCGCGAAGGTGACGGATATAGTCGTGCTGGTCGTGGCAGCCGATGATGGCGTGAAGCCGCAGACCGAGGAGGCGATTCAGCATGCCCGGGCGGCCGGCGTACCCATCGTTGTTGCCATCAACAAGGTCGACAAGCCTGATGCTGACCCAGAGCGTGTTCGCAATGAGCTCGTACAGCGTGGCGTGGTTCCCGAGGAATGGGGCGGCGAGACCCTGTTCGTGAATGTATCGGCACGCACCGGAGCCGGCGTCGACAAGCTGCTGGAGACACTGCTCCTGCAGGCAGAAGTGCTGGATCTCCAGGCGCCGGCCGAAGGTCCGGCCACTGGCGTGGTAATCGAGTCGGGTCTTGAAAAGGGTCGCGGCGCCGTAGCTACGGTATTGGTTACGGGTGGCCAGTTGCGCCAGGGAGATATCCTGCTGGCCGGCCAGGAATATGGCCGCGTGCGCGTGATGTACGACGCCGGTGGCAATACCGTCAAGGACGCCTCTGCATCGATGCCGGTGCTGGTCCTTGGCCTCTCCGGGACTCCTGCGGCGGGTGATGAGGCAGTGGTGCTGCCCGATGAGCGCCAGGCCCGCGAGTTGGCGGATTTGCGCAAGGCCCGCAGCCGCGATACGAAGCTGGCGCAACAGCAATCCGTCAAGCTGGAGGATGTATTCAGCCAGATTCAATCCGGAACCCAGTCGATCCAGCTGCTGATCAAGGCGGATGTGCACGGCAGCGCAGAGGCCCTGCGCGATTCACTGGCCAAGCTCGGCACAAGTGAGGTTGGCGTCAAGGTCATCGGCAGCAGTGTCGGCGGCATTACCGAGTCGGACATCAACCTGGCCGCTGCATCTGGTGCGACGGTCATTGGCTTCAATGTCCGGGCGGACGGTGCGGCACGCGCGGCCATCAAGGCCACCGGGGTCGATGTCCGCTACTACAGCATCATTTACCAGGCCATCGACGATTTGAAGGCAGCGATTACCGGCATGCTGGCCCCGGAAATCCGGGAGCAGATCGTCGGGCTGGCAGAAGTCAGGGATGTCTTCCGGTCGCCGAAATTCGGCAGCGTCGCCGGTTGCCTCGTGGTGGATGGCTACGTCAAGCGCAGCAACCCGGTGCGCGTCCTGCGCGACAACGTGGTGATTTTTGAAGGGGAACTCGATTCTCTCCGCCGCTTCAAGGATGACGTCTCAGAGGTACGTGCTGGCACTGAATGCGGTATCGGCGTGCGCAACTACAACGATATCAAGGTGGGTGACCAGATCGAGTGCTTCGAGCGTGTGCAAGTCGCCAGGACACTCTGAGGCTCGGTGTGCAGCCCCCTGTGGGGCATGCCATACGGATGGTTGAAGAATGCCCAGGGAGTTTCTCCGCAGTCGACGTGTCGAGGAAGCCATTCAGCGCATCCTGAGTGAGGCATTGGCTGGCAGGATCCGGGATCCCAGGCTTGCTGGGGTAACTGTGACCGAGGTAGAGGCTTCCCGGGATCTTGCTGTTGCGCGGGTGTATTACACCGTGCTTGGCGGGGAGGTGCCGGCAGCAGAAGTCGCGGCTGGGCTGCAGGCCGCCAGCGGTTTCCTGCGCTCGGCGGTTGCGCAGGAGCTGCGGGTGCGGAAGGTGCCGGAGTTGCGCTTTCACCCGGATGAGGCCCTGGCCAGGGCACGGTCCCTGGAAGACCTGATCGGGCAGGCCATGGCTGGAGAGGATCAGCCCGGGCCGCAACCCGCAAATCCGGAAGACCCGGCTGATGACAGGCGCTGAGCGCCAAGCAGACGGTCAGGTACGGCAGGATATCGATGGGATCATCTTGCTGGACAAGCCGATCGGCATGTCCTCAAACCGTGCGCTGCAGCGCGTTAAGGGTTTGCTCAGGGCACGCAAGGCGGGGCATACCGGTAGTCTTGACCCCTTGGCGACCGGCATGCTCCCGATCTGTCTCGGTGAGGCCACCAAAGTGTCAGGCTACCTGCTGGATGCCGACAAGCTGTACCGGGTTCGCCTCGCCTTCGGCTTGGCAACGTCGACTGGTGACGATGAGGGCACCACCGAGGTGCGTGGAATAGAAGAAGTAGCCCAGGACGATCTGGCGGCTGCACTGAGGTTCTTTGAAGGTCCGGGCCTGCAGATGCCCCCAATGTATTCCGCACTCAAGGTCGGCGGGCAGCCCCTCTACCGGTTGGCTCGTGCTGGCCGTGAGATCGAGCGGGCGCCTCGAGAGATCATGATCCACAAGCTGGCCATCGAGGAATATGACTCGCGTCGTCCGGTCCTCAGGGTTCATTGCAGCAAGGGGACTTATATCCGGACGCTGGTCGAGGATATTGCGCGGCGCCTTGGCACCGTAGCCCGGACTGTGGAACTGCGCCGGCTGTGGGTGGCGCCATTTTCTGAGACTGAGATGGTTTCGCTCGAGCAGCTTGAGCAGGCCGTTGGCTCCCCGGCCAAGGCTGGGGAGGCGCTCCTATTGCCCGTAGACCGGGCCTTGGGCGCAATGCCGGTCGTTTCCCTGGAGGGGCTTGAGGCTGCCCGGGTCATGCAGGGCCAGGCGATCACCCCCTCTGCGCTGTCAAAGGGTGTCGTAGCCGGACTGGTCCGCCTCTATGGACCAGCGGGACAGTTCCTCGGCATCGGGGAGTGGGGCGTGGACGGGCGGATTCTCGGGCGGCGGCTGGTTCGCCACCCATCCAATCGTCCCGGGGTGCAAACAGGCTGTATCTGAGCCTCAAGCAGGGTTACAATACGGCGCGTTTTGCATGGGCAAGGCCAGAGAATTCTCAAGGGAGCAGTAGCTGATGTCGCTGTCGGCAGAGCAGAAGTCCAAAGTAATTTCCGAAAACCGTCGCGGCACCGCGGATACCGGGTCACCAGAGGTGCAGGTTGCGTTGCTGTCAGCGCGCATCAACGAGTTGACCGAGCACTTTGCGAAGCACAAGAAAGATCATCATTCCCGCCAGGGGCTTCTGAAGATGGTCAATCAGCGGCGCAAGCTGCTGGATTACCTCAAGGATGCTGACAGTGATCGCTACAAGACCCTGATTGAAAAGCTTGGTCTGCGCCGCTGAGCGACCGGTTCCCGGTCGCAGGTTCGTCAATGTTGCCCGATGATGCCGTATTCAAGAAGGCGGCTGCGGCAGTTTTTCAGATTATTTGAAGGCAGGTGCACACAGTGCAGTCGGTAAAGAAGTCTTTTCCCTACGGGGAGCATGAAGTCACCCTGGAGACGGGTGAAATCGCCCGCCAGGCGAGTGGTGCAGTTCTGGTCAGCATGGCTGACACGGTCGTCCTGGTGACGGCTGTTGCCGAAAAGGCCGCGGGCGAGAACCGGGATTTCTTTCCGCTCACGGTCAACTACCAGGAAAAAACCTATGCGGCAGGGCGCATTCCTGGCGGCTTTTTCAAGCGCGAAGGCCGTCCGGGAGAAAAGGAAACCCTGACTTCCCGTCTGATCGACAGGCCCATTCGTCCGCTGTTCCCGGATGGCTTCTATAACGAAGTCCAGATCATCGCGACTGTGGTGTCCATCAACCCTGAAGTGGATCCGGATATCCCGGCAATGATCGGTGCATCGGCTGCGCTTGCGTTGTCAGGCGTACCATTCGCCGGGCCTATTGCAGGCGCCCGGGTTGGCTATATCGATGGCCGCTATGTTCTCAATCCCGCCAAGAGCCAGATGGAAAAGTCCCAGATGGATCTCGTTGTGGCTGGTACTTCATCTGCAGTGTTGATGGTGGAGTCCGAAATCAAGTGCCTGTCTGAAGATGTCGTTCTGGATGGCGTCATGTTTGGTCATGGTCATCTCCAGGTCGCCATCAATGCAATCAGGGAGCTCGCCAGCGAATGTGGCAAGCCAGCTTGGGACTGGAAGCCCGCGGAAATTGATGCGGGCCTTCGCAAGTCGGTTGCAGATTCGTGCGGCAAGGCGCTTGATGAAGCGTACAAAATCCGTGAAAAGCAGCAGCGGACCAACCGCGTTGGGGAATTGAAGGCCCAGGTAGTGGCTTCCGTTGCCACCGGTGAGCAGGCGAAGTGGAGTGCCGACCAGGTCGGTGAGGAGTTTTCAGCACTCGAGAGCCGTATCGTCCGCGAGCGCGTGATCAAGGGCGAGCCGCGGATCGATGGCCGGGACTATACGACGGTTCGGCCGATTACGATCCGCACCGGAATCCTGCCGCGTACGCATGGATCGGCGCTATTTACCCGGGGCGAAACCCAGGCGCTGGTTGTGACGACCCTTGGCACCGACCGGGATGCGCAGATCATTGATGCACTGAGCGGTGAGCACCGTGACCGCTTCATGCTGCACTACAATTTCCCGCCGTACTCAACCGGCGAAATTTCCTTTATGTCCTCGCCGAAACGACGTGAGATTGGTCACGGTCGTCTGGCGCGACGGGCTGTATCAGCCGTCCTTCCGGATATGAGCAAATTTCCGTATGTCGTGCGCGTGGTCTCGGAAATCACTGAGTCGAACGGCTCGAGTTCCATGGCGTCGGTTTGCGGCGCCAGCCTCTCACTGATGGATGCCGGCGTTCCGACCGCAGCTCCGGTGGCAGGCGTCGCCATGGGTCTTGTCAAGGAAGGAGATCGCTACCAGGTGCTTACGGATATCCTCGGGGACGAGGATCACCTTGGCGACATGGATTTCAAGGTGGCGGGAACCGCTGCAGGTGTAACGGCCCTGCAGATGGACATCAAGATTGACGGCATCACCCGCGACATCATGCAGGATGCCCTGAAACAGGCTCGTGCGGCACGTCTGCACATCCTCGAGCAGATGAGCAAGGCCCTTGATACGCCACGCCAGAAAATGTCCGAGTGGGCACCGACCATCATCACCATTAGCATCGATCCGGAGAAGATCCGGGATGTCATTGGCAAGGGTGGCTCGGTTATTCGCGCCATCACCGAGGAAACTGGCACGACAATCGACATTGACAACGACGGCACGGTAAAAATCGCCTCCGTCGATGCAGCATCAGGCCGCGAGGCACAGCGCCGCGTCGAGTTGATTACCGCTGATGTCGAGGTCGGGCAGATTTACGAGGGCCGTGTGGCCCGTCTGATGGACTTTGGTGCATTCGTGACGATCCTGCCCGGCCGCGATGGCCTGGTGCACATCTCGCAGATCTCGGACGAGCGGGTGGAGCGTGTGAGCGACCGCCTGCACGAGGGGGATCTGGTCCGCGTCAAGGTGCTCGAGGTCGACCGGCAGGGCCGGATTCGCCTCAGCATGCGTAATCTTGACGCGGCCTAGTACCCGGCGCAGATTGTTTAAAAGCGGCTGCCCTCAACATCCGCAGCGGCATAGCGGCCGCTGCGGTTATCCGCCAGAGTAGGGCGGAGCGCAGCCTGCAGGCGCTCCCCAAGTCCGGGATCCCGTTCCCGGCTCGACAGCCGGATAAGGGCGGTCAGGAAGTCGGCTGTCAGCAGCGGAGCTCCGGATCTTTCGGCCTCACCGATGATCTGCAGCAGAACCGCAGTAGTAATGTCCTGCCCGGTAGCCTGGTCCACAACCTTGATCTCGCTGCCCGAATTGATCGTGCGATGCAGGTCTTCAAGATTTACGTAACGGCTTTCGGTAGTGTCGTAAAGCCGCCTGTTAACGTACTTACGAATCAATCTGGACTGGCTCATTTGCGCGCCTCCCTGTTAACGGATGACTTCCGCTGCGCGGTCTGCCGGGACCTGGATCCCGGCATGCCCGCATCACGTTGAGGGGTTGGACAGGGCGAGGGCCCATTTAGTTCGCTGCGCAATGACCAGATATTGATCCGGAGACCATCGGCCGGAAAACCACGTAACCCAGTGGTTTTATTGGATTATGTGGTTTTGGTGGCTGTCATCCACGGCCCGGATGGAAGGCGGTGAGCGTGTGCGGAGCAGATTCGCATTACGGTCCGACGGGCTTGCAGGTGGCCCTAGAAGCCGTCTTCACGGTCACGGTACTGCCGTTCTGCGACTTCACGACGTTCCTGTGCTTCGACCGACAGGGTGGCTACTGGGCGAGCTTCCAGGCGTTTTAACCCGATCTCTTCGCCGGTTTCCTCGCAATAGCCGTAGGATCCATCCTCGATGCGCTCAAGGGCGGAGTCGATCTTCTTGAGGAGTTTGCGTTCCCGATCGCGGGTGCGGAGTTCCAGCCCAAACTCTGATTCCTGGGTGGCCCGGTCATTCGGGTCAGGGAAATTGCTGGCCTCGTCCTGCATGTGATGGACGGTCCGATCGACGCCTTCCATCAGTTCCCGCTTCCACGCCAGGAGGATATTCCGGAAGTGCTCGCGCTGGCGGTCATTCATGTAAGCCTCGCCCGGGCGTGACTGGTAAGGCGGAATTCCATGAATCAACCCAACGCTGCCCACGATCGGGCCTGTGTCGGTTCTGCGGGGCAGGGACATATTTCGTTTGACTTGTGTGGTCTTGGTTTCTGGGCGGCGCACAGCAGTAGCGCCGGTGGATTTGCCGGGCTTCGCGCCCGCCTTGCGCTGGGCAGGGGCTTTCTTCGACACTTTTTTGGCCACTGGTCCACTCGTCCTGGCCTTGGTCTTGGTCTGAGTTCTGGCGGACGCCTTGCCTGAACTTTTGCCCACGGCCTTGGGAGTGGCCCTCTTGCCTGCCGATGCCGCAGGTTTCCGGGCTGCAGGCTTTGCCTTGCGAGCCGCGGCCTTCGGCGCTGATGCACTGCTGGAACGCTTTTTCTTGACAGCCATGCCCTTTGCCATCCGGTTCTCAGGAAACGCGGGATTATACATAGGCCTATCTGCGGGGGAATACCGTGCCCCGGCCCGTGGCTTGACCAGGGGGGCGGCAGGCCGTATCGGCAGGGGTGACGGTGTCAGACAGGTTGGCCGGCCGGCGCCCATCCGGGCTGCCGATGCTCGACGACAACAGTCGTATAAATGCCACCGCGCACGTTGAACTCCGCCGTCAGGCGCATGAAGCGGGGGCCCAGGACGGCGACCAGGTCATTCAGGATCCTGTTGGTCACGGCCTCATGGAATGCGCCCTGGTCTCGATACCACCAAATGTACTGCTTCAATGCCTTGAGTTCCACGCAGGTCTGGTCGGGAACGTAATCGATATGCAGGGTGGCAAAGTCTGGCTGGCCGGTTTTGGGACACAGGCAGGTAAACTCGGGTATCCGGATGCGGATGGTATAGTCGCGCTCCCGGTTCGGGTTGCCGAAAGTCTCGAGCAGCGCGGATGGGGGTGATGTTGTCGGGTTCAAACTCGTCATGCCGGCTGGGGCTACCGCTGGTGTGTTAGGCGGTTTTTTACTTTACACTACAAGAGGTGCGCGAACTACGGCTCGAAGAAGCCGGTCACCTGTCTTTCAGAGGCATGGGACCTCAGGTTCGGCGCGGCGGAGGTGTCCATTGCTACAGCAGAACAGCGCGGCTGCCACAGTGCCAGGCTCAGCCGGATCCCCGCTGTCAATCCGGGGTCGTGACTGATGCGTCTGAGCAAAATAAAGCTCGCCGGTTTCAAGTCTTTCGTCGACCCCACTACGTTCCAGTTGCCGACCAATCTCGTCGGTATCGTCGGCCCCAATGGTTGCGGCAAGTCGAACATCATCGATGCCGTACGGTGGGTGATGGGCGAGATGTCCGCCAAGCACCTGCGCGGCGACTCGATGGCCGATGTCATCTTCAACGGATCTGCTTCCCGGAAGCCAGTCGGTACCGCGAGCATCGAGCTGTTTTTTGACAATTCGGACGGTTCCATTGGCGGGCAGTATGCCCAGTATGGTGAGGTTTCACTGCGCCGTACGCTTTCCAGGGATGGCGCTTCCAGCTATTTTCTGAATGGCACACGGTGCCGTCGCAAGGACATCACCGACCTCTTTCTCGGCACCGGGCTTGGCTCACGAAGCTACGCCATCATCGAGCAGGGCATGGTGTCCCGGCTGATTGATGCGAAGCCCGAAGAAATGCGGGCATACATCGAAGAAGCTGCCGGCATTTCCAAGTACAAGGAACGGCGGCGGGAGACGGAGTCGCGTATCCAGCATACGCGTGACAATCTGGCCCGCCTTGGTGATCTTCGGGAGGAGATCACCAAGCAGATCGATTACCTGCAACGCCAGGCCAAAACCGCCGAAAAGTACAAGGAGCTGAAGAGCCGGGAGCGGCGCCTGGAGGCTGAATTGCTGGTGCTCCGGCTGACTGACCTGGAGAGCGCGCTCGAGAATGTGCAGCACGATCTGACGCGTCACCAGACGGAGCTGGAGGCGGCAACGGCGGGACAGCGCCACATCGAGATGGAAATCATCGCTGCACGCGAGCGGCATGTTGTTGCCACGGACGCTTTCAGCACCATTCAGGCAAGGCATTACGGGGTTCAAAGCGAGATTTCACGCCTCGAACAAGGCATCGCTCATGCACGCGAGATCCGTGAGCGGCAGCAATCCGATCTCAGCCAGTCGCGAAGCGAAGCGATGGTGCTGGAACAGGAGATTGGCCGCGATCTGCAGCAATTACGCGACATGGAGGAGGCGCTGCGCGGACTTGAGCCGGAAATGGCCCGGTTGCGGGAAGCTGAGGCAATGGCAGTGGCAACCCTCGGTGACGCCGAGCGTGCTCTCGAGCGATGGCAGGATGACTGGCAGGAATACAACCTTGGCATCAAGGAGATTCAGCAGACTGTCCAGGTTGAGCAAACCCGCTGCGAGCATCTCGAGGCCCAGTTGCTCCAGTTGCGTCGGCAGCAGGATGCCCTGCATCGTGAACACGCAGGCATCTCGCTGGAGCACCTGGATGACCGCCTGTCAGGGCAGGCGACGACCGGGCAGCAGGCGGAAGCTCGCGCACGCGATCTGCAGGACCAGCTTCAGCGCATCGAAGGTGAAGCGGAAGAATTGCGCCAGCTGGAGTTGCAACTGGGGCGTGAGCACGAGCAGTTGACGAGCGAGCTGGCGTCCTGCCAGGGCCAGGTTGCCGCTCTCAAGGCCATGCAGGACGTGGCGCTAAGGAACGACGATGCGATGCTTTCCTCCTGGCTGTCGGAGGACCAGCTGAGTGGCCAACCCAGGCTGGCACAGCAGTTACGGGTTGAGCGTGAGTGGTTGCAGGCCGTGGAGACGGTGCTCGGCGACTTTCTCCAGGCCGTGTGTGTCGATGATTTTTCGGCTTATGTCAACCGGCTGCCCGAGACGCAGGTGATGCTGGTTGCGCGTGCGGCCAGCAGGCCGGACGCCGTCGAGGGCAGCCTGCTGGCCCGGGTTGGCCAGCCTGGCCACTCGGCAGCGCTGCTGGCTCATGTCCTGACCGCAGATGACCTGGCGCAGGCGGTTGCCCTGCTTGGGAAGGCGGGCCCGCATCAGTCGATAATCACGCGTGACGGAATCTGGCTGGGACACGGCTGGGTACGCGTGAGCCGCGGCCAGCGCAGTGCCTCTGGCGTGCTGGCTCGTGAAACCCAGATCAGGGATCTTGCCGGTGCAGCAGATGCCAGTGAGATCCGTATCCGGGCTGTGGAAAGCCGCAGGGATGCAGTGCGTTCCAGGCTGGCGGATATTGCGCGGAACCGGCTGTCACTGACACAGGAATTCAACGCGGCTAATCGCGACCACGCCGAGGCACTGGCAGTCCTTGAGAATATCCGGCGTGAAACAGCCAGGGCCCGTGAGCGTCGCGCAACACTGACCAATGACCTCGGACATATCGAGACGGAGATGGGACGACTGAACTCGCTGTTCGGGGACGCCCATGCCCGTGGACAAAAGGCGCTGGCTGATCTGGAAGACCTGGGTGAGCGTCGGCCCGAATTGCAGCGAGAGCAGGATGGCTTGCTTTCCCGCTATGCCGAATGCCGCACGATGGCGGATCAGGCGCGATCGGATGTGGGGCGTCAGGCGGTCGAGCTGGAAAGCCGCCGCGTATCGCGGGATTCCATTGCGGCTGCTCTGGTCCGTGTCGAGGCTCAGCGCACTCACCTGCACGAGCGGGTGGCTGACCTGGAGAGGCGGATTGCTGAGGCCGAGCCGGCTCTTGCCGGGATGCAAGGGCAACTGGGGCATCAGCTTGAAGAGCAATTGGGTGTCAATCAGCAGCTGGTGGCGCGTCGGGAGGAACTGGAGCAGGTTGAAAGTGGCCTGCGCAGCAGCGAGTTGCAGAGAAGCGCTGCAGACAGGGCCGTTGGTGCAGTGCGTGAGGCGGTTGAGGGCCTGCGAATGCAGGTTCGTGAAGCTGAAATCCGGCGTGAATCCGTGCTGGAGGGCTTCGCAGCGACCGGCGCCGACTTGGCAGTAGTACGCCAGGAAATGGCTGCGGATGCTGAATGCGGACGCTGGCAGCAGGATCTTGATGAAGCACGGCGGAAGATCGAGCGGCTGGGGCCGATCAATCTCGCAGCGATCGAGCAGTACACTGAACAGGCTGAGCGCAAGAAGTACCTGGATGCACAGAATGATGATCTGACATCTGCCCTGGAGACTCTCGAGCAGGCTATTCGAAAAATTGACCGGGAGACCAGGTCACGTTTCCAGGAGACGTTTGAGAACATCAACCACGGCCTCAAGCGGATCTTTCCCCGCCTGTTTGGTGGTGGCCATGCCTATCTGAGCCTGGAAGGCGAAGATGTGCTGTCAGCGGGCGTTACAGTCATGGCGCGACCGCCTGGCAAGCGCAACAGTCACATTCACCTCCTGTCCGGTGGAGAGAAGGCGTTGACGGCCGTTGCCCTGATTTTCTCCATTTTCGAGCTGAATCCGGCGCCATTTTGCCTGCTTGATGAGGTTGATGCACCGCTGGATGAGGCCAATGTTGGCCGCTTCTGCGACATCGTGCGCGAGATGTCCCAGAGGGTGCAGTTTGTCGTCATTACCCATAACAAGACGACCATGGAAATGACCAATCAGCTGATTGGCGTTACCATGAACGAGCCTGGCGTATCGCGCCTGGTTTCGGTCGATCTTGATTCGGCGGTCCAGCTGGCCGCGAGCTAGACGGGAGTTGCCGTGTCAGAATTCCGTTGGCTTCTCGCCGCCGCCGGTGTTCTGATTCTTCTGCTGGTTTTCTGGCTGTCACGCCGGGAGTTTTCCGGCCGGCCGCCCATCAATGCGAGCCGGTATCTGCGCCGTCGCGTGCCACAATTCGGGGCAGGAACTCCTGCTGAGCCCACGACGGGAGCCAGCCAGGCGACACCCGATGCAGCCAGCGGCAATGCAGAGGCTGGTCTGCAACAGGTGGTGGTCCCTCAGCCTGCTCCGGTTCCCGAGAAGATCGTGGTCTTGCGTCTGACGGGCAAGGCTGGCGCGACGTTTGCGGGCGATGCACTGGTACGCTCCTTCCATGCGGCTGGCCTTCGACACGGTAAATTCGGCATTTTCCACCGCTGTCACCCGGCTGACGAGACGACGGCCATCTTCAGTCTGGCCAGCATGGTGGAGCCGGGATCCTTTGACCTGGGTCGCATGGAGTCCGAACGGTTTCCGGGGGTGAGTATCTTCATGGGCCTGCCTGGCCCCGCTGACAGCCTGGCAGCATTCGACGACATGCTGTCCACAGCCCGGACGCTGGCTACGGCTCTGGAGGGCGAGTTGCTCGACGAGCATGGCAGCCGGCTCAGTGTGCAGCGTGAGCGGTTCCTCCGCGAAGAGATCATACAACTCCAGCACAGGTTGCCGCCTCCCTGAGAGGTGGGCCATATGGGCCAGACTGCATCGATCCGCGAGCGCGCCGCGAGGATTCGCGCCGAAATCGAGACGCACAATTATCGCTACTACGTCCTCGACCAGCCATCGGTTCCGGATTCAGAGTATGACCGGCTGATGCAGCAGTTGGCGGAGCTGGAGCGGCAGCATCCTGAACTGATCGTCCCTGATTCGCCTACGCAACGGGTTGGCGGGCAGCCCGCGCCGCAATTCGCCGAAGTACGGCATGAGATGCCGATGCTGTCTCTCGATAATGCTTTCGAGGAGACGGATGTCATCGCATTCGACCGGCGTATCCGCGAACGGCTCGGGCACACGGAAGCCCTGGCGTATTCGGCCGAGCCCAAGCTGGACGGGCTGGCCATCAGCCTGCGTTACGAAGATGGTCTGCTGCATCTCGCGGCTACGCGAGGAGACGGCACGGTGGGGGAGGATGTCACGCACAACGTACGCACGATCCGTGCCGTGCCTCTCAGGCTGCGAGGCACCGTGGTTCCGGCTTTGCTGGAGGTCCGTGGCGAGATTTTCATGCCACGCCGGGGTTTCGAGGCCCTCAATGCCCAGGCTTTGGCCAAAGGCGAGAAAGTCTTTGCCAATCCGCGCAATGCAGCTGCTGGCAGCCTGCGGCAGCTGGATCCGAAACTGGCGGCGGCACGGCCGC
>CAZQGA010000031.1:0-12416 GCA_964592735.1 uncultured Chromatiaceae bacterium
CCCGATAGCGGCTGAGAACGAGGCGTACCTCTGCTGGATCAAAGCCCCTGGCGCGGCACCAGTTGGTCCATGCCAGCGGCGTCCCGTCAGCCATTTCGGCCATGACAACCCCAGTCAGCAGGCAGTGCATTCATAAACAATACAATTATGAAATTCATATAAGTCGTTGTTTTACATGTTTATATACATAACCCGGACTCTCGTAATGGTGACTTGCACCGATGGCCCAAGGCACGACGGGCATGGTAACGTTCGCCCCGCATCAGGGCTACCTGGCGGTGAAGGCCCGCCCGGACGGAGGTTTTAGAGCTTGCTGGCTGCACGCCTGAAGTTCGGGATATTGCTGTGTTCCGCCGCCGTGATCGGCACCTGTTCACACCCGCCCTCCCTGCTGGACGAGGTGCGCCAGACCGGGGAACTCCGCGTCGTGACGCGCAACGGCCCCACCGCCTATTTCGAGGATGGCGGTGGCCCGAGCGGTCCGGAATATGACCTGCTGCGCGGCTTTGCCGAAGAACTGGGCGTACGCCTGCAGCTCGTGGTGGTGGCAAAAAGCGCCCAGGTCCTCCCGGCGCTGCTCAGCGGCGAGGCGCATCTTGCAGCAGCCGGCCTTACCATCAGCCCGGAAGCCGAGCGCCTGGTCGACTTCGGCCCGGTCTACCAGCAAATCACCGAACATATCGTCTACCGCGACGGACGGCGGCGCCCGCGCGACCTGTCCCAGTTGCGCGGCAAACGCCTGGAGATCCCCTCTGGGGCAAGCTATGTCAAATCACTGCTGCGTGCCCAGAGCCAGGTACCGGAGCTGGTCTGGACGGAGGACCCCCACGCCGACCAGAACGAACTGCTGAACCGGGTCGCCAGGGGCGCACTGGACTACACGATCGTGAAGTCCAACAGCTACGCGATGTATCGCAGCTATATCCCGGAGATCAGGGTGGCGTTCAACCTGGCCGAGGGCGAATCAGTGGCCTGGGCCTTCCCGAAGCGTGCGGATCCCAGCCTGCGCCAGGCTGCCGAACGCTACTTCGCACGCATCCGCGCCAGCGGCGAGCTGGACCGGATCATGGACAGCTACTATGGGCATGTCTTCCGTTCGAATTATGTCGGCACCAGGCAGTTCCTGCTCGATGTGCGCTCGAAGCTGCCGGCCTACCGGCAGCTGTTCAAGACCATCGCTGCGGAATTCGGCCTCGACTGGCGCCTGCTGGCGGCCATCGGCTATCAGGAATCGAAGTGGGATCCCGATGCCGTCTCGCCCACCGGGGTCCGCGGCCTGATGATGCTCACCGAGGAAACCGCCGCTGCCTTTGGAGTGGATGATCGTACCGATGCCGTGCAGAGCATCCGTGGTGGCGCCCGTTACCTGACACATATCCTCGGGCGCATGCCCAAGGATGCCACCGAGCCTGACCGCATGGCCTTCGCGCTGGCCACCTACAACATGGGCTTCGGCCATCTGCTCGATGCCCGGCGCCTCAGTCGCGACGAAGGCAGCGACTGGAACCGCTGGGTCGACGTGCGTCGCATGGTCAAGAAGCTGGCGGATCCGGACTTCGCCGCACAGACGCGCCACGGCTTTGCCCGCGGCGGCGAGACGGTCTGGTTCGTCGACAACGTGCGCGCCTACTTCGATGTGCTGGCGTTCATGACGCGCGACGAGATCCCGCTGCCCGGCTGGATGCAGCAACGTGCCCCGGCCCCGGTACAGGCAGACGCCACGCCCGGCGGGCGCCACCCGGAGCGGCTGGCCTTGCGGCAAGCTGACGGCGAAACCACCTGATCCGGCGACCCGGACCTGCGATCGGGCTAGCGTCGCCCGCGAAAGAAATCCTGCAGCAGGTCGCGGCAATCGCTGGCCAGCACGCCACTGCTCACTTCCATGCGGTGGTTGAGCGTGGCCGAGCGCGCCAGATCGAAGACCGAGCCGGCAGCGCCTGCCTTGGGATCAGTGGCTCCGTAGACCAGCCGCGCAATGCGCGCATGCACCATCGCCCCGGCGCACATCGCACAGGGCTCCAGCGTCACGTACAACGTGCACCCGCCAAGGCGATAATTGCCGAGTGCCTGTCCCGCAGCACGCAAGGCCTCGATCTCGGCGTGCGCCGTCGGATCATGACGTGAAATCGGCCGGTTGAAACCCGTACCGACGAGTTCGCCACCGCAGACGATGACGCAGCCGACCGGCACCTCACCGGCCGCAGCCGCCAAACGTGCCTGCCCGAGCGCCTGGCGCATGAAGAACGCATCGGGGGAATCTGTTTCCTCTGAAGTCATGGCTGCCTGTCGCCCGTCACCTGATCTGCCCTTTCCGTGGCAGGAGGCCGATAATAGCCGCTGCGCGCTGGTCATGCCGACCGCCATGCGGGTCTGCCATGGCACGGCAGCCCACACGAGGAGATAAACATGCAGGTCGAGGTGCTGCCCGAGGCAGGAGCCGCTGCCCGATGGGCAGCCTCGTTCATTGCCCGGCGTGCACACGAAGCCGTGCGTGAACGCGGGCGCTTCCTGCTGGCGCTGAGCGGCGGGGAATCGCCTTTGCCCATGTTCGAGGCGTTGTCCCGCGAGTCTCTGCCCTGGCAGCACATCGAGATCTTCCAGGCTGACGAACGCGCTGCGCCCCGCGGAAGTACGGCACGGAACTGGACGCAGATCGAACGGTTGTTGCTCGATCCCGTGGGCCTGCCAGCGCGCCAGCGGCATCCGATGCCGGCCGACGCCCATGACCTCGAAGTCGCCGCAGCGGACTACACCGAAACGCTGCTGCAGCATGCGGGCACGCCACCCGTGCTCGATCTCATCCACCTGGGCCTTGGCAGTGACGGCCATACGGCCTCGCTGTTTCCTGGCGACGCAGCGCTCGACAGCGACAACCTCTGGGTCAGTGCAACCGCGGCGCATAATGGCTATCGGCGGATGACGCTGACCCTGCCGGGCCTCGCACGGGCGCGCTGCATCCTCTGGCTTGTCTGCGGCGCCGGCAAGGCCGACATGCTGGCACGTCTCGCCCAGGGCGATGAAACCATACCCTCCGGGCGTGTACCGCGCGACCAGGCCTGGATCGCAACCGACACGGCTGCAGCCAGTCGGCTCGCACGCACCGCGCGGCTACAGACTCCGGATCGGCCACCCTGAAAGACAAGGCTGGTCCACCAATCCCCTGACCCTGATATGGAGATCCCCCTCATGAGCCAACGTCTCGATTACAAGCAAGCCTCACCAGAGACTTTCAACGCGATGCTCAACACCGAGATGCAGGTCCAGCGCAGCGGCCTCGAGAAATCCCTGCTGGAACTCGTCAAGAACCGCGCCTCGCAGATCAATGGCTGCGCCTATTGCCTGGACATGCACAGCAAGGATGCACGGGCGCTCGGCGAAACCGAACAGCGTCTCTACCTGCTCCCGGCATGGCGGGAAACTTCTTTTTATAGCCCACGCGAACGGGCGGCGCTTGCGTGGACGGAAGCGATCACGCAGATCTCACGCGGGGAAATCCCCGATGAGCTCTATACGGAAGTGCGCGATCACTTCAACGAGAAGGAACTCGTTGATCTGACACTGGCGGTCATCGCCATCAATGGCTGGAATCGCATGGCCATTGCGTTCCGTCCCGCCGTAGGCGATTACGTCAGCCCCCACGCGAAGAAATAGCATCCGGCCACAACGTCCTGCCCGCCCATCCGTGGCGGGCAGGGTCCACGCGCTCAGCCGATTTTCGTCAGCGCCGCGCCCTTGTGCATGGCGACATGAGAGGTGCGATCGCTCTTGATTTCGTACTGGGGATCATCCTCGCTGCAATGACGCCGGTATCCCTTGTACATCGTATCGCGGACATGAATATGGATGATCGTGCCGCTGACCATGCCGGCCTCGGAGTTCCAGCGGACATGGTCGCCGACAGCAAATCGCTGGCCGGCGTTGCGCTGCCCGCCCATCAAGCATTCCTCCGCGCGCGATAGCGCCTGATCAATGCAGCCGTAGAACTGTCATGCGGAGCAGGCCGCGCTGCGGTTCCCATGATCTCCGCATAGCCCGCCAGTGCCAGTTCCTTGCCGAGTTCGACACCCCACTGGTCGAATGAATCGATGTCCCAGATAACGCCCTGCGTGAACACGCTGTGTTCGTACAGTGCGACCAGCGTACCCAGCGAACGGGGTGTCAGCTGCTGCGCAAATACAGTGGTGCTCGGCCGGTTGCCCGGACAGACCCGGTGCGGTACCAGTTCTGCCGGACTGCCGGCCGCGGCCAGCTCGGCGGCGTCACGGCCGAATGCGAGGGCCTCGGCCTGGGCAATCATGTTCGCCACCAGCAGGTCATGCTGGGTGCCAAGCGGCGCAACCGCCCGCTCGAAGCCGATGAAGTCGCAGGGTACCAGGCGCGTGCCCTGGTGCAGCAACTGGTAGAAGGAATGCTGGCCGTTGGTGCCCGGCTCACCCCAGTACACCGGCCCGGTGCTGTAGCCGATGGCAGCACCTTCCGATGTCACGCTCTTGCCGTTGGACTCCATGGTCAGCTGCTGCAGATAGGCCGGGAAGCGCTTCAGGTAATGCGCGTAGGGCAGGACAGCCACCGTCTCCGCACCGAGGAAATTGGCATTCCAGACCCCGAGCAGCCCATGCAGCACGGGCAGGTTGCGTTCAAACGGCACGGCACGGAAATGCTCGTCCATCGCATGGAAACCCGCCAGCATCTCGCCAAATGCCGTCGGACCGATCGCGATCATCGTCGACAGGCCGATAGCCGAGTCCATCGAATAGCGTCCGCCGACCCAGTCCCAGAAACCGAACATGTGTCGTGTATCGATGCCGAATTCGCGCACCCGCCCGGCATTGGTCGACACCGCCACGAAGTGCTTTGCTACCGCGGCTTCATCGTGAAGGCCTGCCACGCACCACGCCCGTGCCGCCCTGGCATTGGTCAGGGTCTCGATCGTCCCGAAGGTCTTCGAGCACACGATGAACAGGGTTTCCGCTGCATTGAGATCCCTGACCGCCTCGAGCAGATCGGCCGGATCGACATTCGACACGAAACGAAAGGTCATGTCGGGGCGGCTGTAGTGGCGCAGAGCTTCATACGCCATGACGGGACCGAGGTCCGAACCGCCGATACCAATGCTGACGACGTTGCGGATGGCCTTGCCCGTGTAGCCCGTCCAGCTGCCATCTCGAACCTGTGTGGCAAAGGCTGCCATCCGGTCCAGCTCCGTGTGGACTGCGGCGACGACGTCCTCGCCGTCGACGACCAGGGAGGTCTCGCGTGGCATGCGCAGGGCGGCATGCAGGACCGCGCGGTTCTCGCTGCGGTTGATGCGCTCGCCGCGGAACATCGCGCCGATGCGCTCCGCGAGTCCACTTTCGCGTGCGAGCCGCAACAGCAGATCCATGCCCTCGGCATCGATCCGCTGCTTGGAATAATCCATGTAGAGCCCGACACCCTCGGCGACAAGCCGGCTGCCACGCCCCGGATCATCGGCAAACAGCATTTTCAGCGTCGTTGCGTGCTGCCGTTCAGCGTGACGCACAAGCGCCTGCCACACGGCACTCCCTGTCACGCCAGCGCTCATCGCCCAGCTCCACCGGAGCCGGCTGCAGAACGCCGCGGGCGACCTGCGTCCAGCGCTGCCATCAACTCATGCCAGGAACGGTCAAATGCCTGCTTGCCTTCCTGCTGGAGCCGCTCCGCGAGAGCGTCGATGTCGATTCCTGCCGTCGTGAACCGCTTCAGCTCGGCTGCCGCGGCAATCCCGTCGCGCGGCATTGCCGCCCCACCCTGCCCATGGGCAGCGAGGGCATCCAGCGTCTGTTCCGGCAGCGTGTCAATGGTGTCAGGTGCCACCAGGGCATCCGCGTAGAGCGTCGGCGATGCGTTCGGATCCTTCGTGCCGGTGCTCGCCCAGAGCAGCCGCTGCGGCGCGATACGGTCGGCGGGAAGATGCTTCCACCGTGGCGACTCGAGCAGATCCAGGTATTCCCTGTAGGCCTGCCCCGCCACGGCAATGCCGAGCCGGTTGTGCAGTTCGGCCGGCAACTTCCCGGCCACCGCCACGTCCCAGCGGCTGACGAACAACGAGAGCACCGAAGAAACGTGCGGATCCTTGCCGGAGGCAATGCGCCGCTCGATGCCACGCCGCCAGGCCTCGGCTGAGGCCAGCAATTGCCGGGCGGAAAAGAGCAGCGTCACATTGATCGGCACACCGGCAGCCGTGGCCTCCTCGATCGCCGTGCAACCCGCGGCATTGCCCGGGATCTTGATGAACAGGTTGGCGCGTCCGGCACGCCGGTGCAGCTCGATCGCGGCCTGTGCCGTCGCGCGCGCATCATCGGCCAGCAAGGGCGAGACCTCGAGCGATACCCAGCCGTCCACGCCCTGCGTGCGCTGGTGTGCTGGTGCGAACAGGTCAGCGGCACGGCGCAGGTCATCGATGGCCAATTCGAAAAACAGCGCCTCGGCATCCGCCGCGGTGCTTCTGTCTATCGCCTCACGATAGGCACCGGATCCGGTGATCGCCTTGTGGAAAATGGACGGATTCGATGTCAGGCCGGTGACACCGTATTCATCGATGTAACGCTGCAAGCCACCATTGTCGAGCAGCGTACGGGTGATGTTGTCCAGCCAGAGGCTCTGGCCGGCCTGACGCATTTGTTCGAGTGCATTCATGATCGGGACCGTTTCTGGCGCCGCGGCCGGGTCGCACGGCGGGTTCTGGAAACCGCAGTCCCGGCAGCCACCGGCCCGTCATAGGCACAGTCGGCGATGGTGCTGCGGTCAAGGTCAGCCAGGAATGCTTCCTGCGCATCCGCCAGACGCACCCGGAGGCGGCACGTCGGTGTCAGCACGCAGGAGCCACCATCGGCTCGAAAGCATTCGGCGATCGCATAACGTTGCTCGAGGAAGCGTACCACTTCGCCGAGCGTGATCGAATCCGCCGGGCGGGCGAGGCGGATGCCGCCCCCCGCGCCACGCTGGGTGGCAACAAACCCACCCCGGGCGAGATCCTGCACCACCTTCGCCAGGTGGTTGTAGGGAATATGGAATTCCTCCGCGATGCGCACAGTCGTGGCGAACTCCTCCGGGCTGCGTGCCAGCCGCATGAGGACACGGAATCCGTAATCAGTAAATGCCGCAAGACGCATGGCAGTAGTCTAATTGGTATTTACAACGCCAATTAGGCCGGATCATAATATGCATTGTAAATACTTGTTTGCGGGTTGGCTCTCTCACGGCTACCTGCAGATCGCACGGAGGGTGCCATGTCAACGCAATCGGTCATCCGCATGGGGCTGGCCATACTGGGTGCCGGCGCAAGCCTCGCACTGTCCTGGCCCTACTGGCGTGACTACGGCTATTGGCCGGAATCGCCCCGGATGTGGCTCGGGTATTTCCTGCTGGGCTTCGTCCTTGCGGTCTATGTGTTCTACGCATTTCTCGGCCGGCTCGGCACGCTGTTTGAGCACGACGCAATCGAGCGTGCGCGGCGCGCCCAGCCATCCGGTGATGCCGCCCCCAAGCCGGAGAGGCAGTCATGAGCTGCGCACCAGGCGAAGTCTGCGAAGAAGGCAGCAAGCGGCGCCGGGCGCTCGCGGTTCTCGGGCTGATGGGAGTGATCTTCCTCGCCCTGTCGGCGGCATCCTTCCTTGACTCGCGTGGCCAGGCGCTGCCGGTCAAGGTCAGCTATGGCAACTTCGATGCGGTCCAGGGCAAACGGATCTTCCAGGCCTACAACTGCATGGGTTGCCACACCATCGTCGGCAACGGCGCCTACTTCGGGCCGGACCTGACCAAGCTCTATGGCAAGGTTGGACCTGCCTGGCTCGAGGCATTCCTGCCGTCCGCAGGCAGCTGGCCAACCAAGGCTGCGGTGGCACTCCAACTGCGCAACGAAGCTGTCGTCGCCGAAGGCGTGCCTGATTCGATCGACACCTACCTCGGGAAATACCCGGATGCGGCAGAGCGCATCACCCGTCGCGGCGGCCACACGACGCTGATGCCCAACCTGCCGCTGTCGCGCCCGGAAGTCACCCAGCTCATCGCCTTCCTGAAGTACGCATCAGCCATGAACACGGAAGGCTGGCCACCCAAGCCGCAGGTCGACGGGCTCAGCTTCCCGCAGGCAAGGCCGATGCCAGCAGCGCTGCAGGTCGCTGCAGCCGCCCCAGGGCAACCTGCTGCAGCCACCTCGGCTGCTGACCAGGGCGCACAGATTGCCCAGGATACCGGCTGCCTCGCCTGCCATTCCCGCGGCAGCAATGCCCTCGTTGGCCCTGGCTGGGGCGGCCTTTACGGCAGCGAAGTCCAGCTCAGCGACGGCAGCACAGTACGGGCAGACGACGCCTACCTGACAGGGTCCATCGTCAATCCGGACACAAAGATCGTCAAAGGCTTCAACGCCCACGTCATGCCGTCCTACACCGGCATGCTCAACGATGAACAGGTGGCGGCGCTCGTCGCTTACATCCGCAGCCTCGGGGGAGAACACCCATGATCCGGATTGAATACCAGACCCAGCGCCTCAGCATGCGCTTCTTCATGCTCATGCTGGTGCTGTTCTTCTTCCAGGTCGGCTTCGGCCTGCTGCTGACTGCACAGCATATCGATCCGACCCTGCTCCTCGGCGGGATGAACTTCAACCTCGCGCGTGCCGAACACACGAACCTCGGCATCCTGTGGGTGTTGTCGGGCTTCATTGGCGCGATCCTGTTCGTCGGCCCCCTGCTTGCCAAGCGGGATTTTGTTGCTCCCGGGCTGATCAAGTTCCTGTTCTACGCGCTGATCGCCGTTGTCCTGTGGAACGTCGCCACCCAGACGCTCGCGCAACAGGGCATCGCCGGATGGTGGATGGGACAGCCCCTGCTGCAGGAAGGCCTGGAGTATGTCGAGGCCGGCCGCATCGTCGATGTGGTGATCCTTGTCGGCTTCGCGATCCTCTGCTACGTCGTCCTGCGCACCTTCCCGAAGCCGTCAAGCTGGAATGAAATCCACTGGGGCCTTGGCATCGGCGTCGTGGCGCTGACCCTGGTATGGATCTTCGGCATGTTCTTCATCGAGCGGCTGGACCTGCAGGAGTATTTCCGCTGGTACGTCGTGCACTACTGGGTCGAAGGCGTGTGGGAGGTGATCCACATCTCGCTGGTTGGCTTCCTGCTCGTGCTGATGTTCAAGGCCGATGTCAAATCCGTCGGCTTTGCGGTGTTCTGGGGCATCTCGATGGTGTGGCTCTCGGGCCTGATCGGCAACGCCCACCACTACTTCTGGATCGGCACCCCGGAGTTCTGGCAGTTCTGGGGATCGCTGTTCAGCGCGCTCGAGCCGCTGCCCCTGGTGTTCTGCTTCTGGCACGTGTATCTCGATGCGCACCAGGACAACAAGCCTGTGGAGAATCTGCCCGCATTTTCCTTCCTGCTGGGCTCGGTGGTCCTCGAACAGGTGGGTGCCGGTATCCTCGGCTTCACCATGACATTCGCCCTCACCAATGTGTGGTCCCACGGCACCTGGGTGACGCTGAGCCACGCGCACCTGGCCCTTTTTGGGACCTTCGGCATGCTGGGACTGGCGTCAGCCTATTACGCCGTGCCCCTGATGCGCGACTTCACCGGTTTTGACCAGCGGCTCGGCAAGCTCGGCTTCTGGCTGGTGTTCACCGGCATGCTGGGACTGGCCTTTGCCTTCGCGCTTGGCGGTACGGTGCAGGTGTTTGTCTATCGCACGCTGGCACTCGACTGGTTCGGCGGCGATGTTGCCCCGGCAATGCGCTTTGCCAAGATCATGGTGCCGGTGTTCGGCCTCATCTTTGCCGTCGGTGTCTGTGCCGTGGTCTACGACCTCGTGACGCTGGGGCTGCGCACCCGTGCAGCTCCCAGCGAAGCAGCTCCCGCACGGCCCGCCACGGGCTGGGGACGGCGGCTGTACGGCTGGGAAGCAGGCCTGTGGCTGCTTTCCATGTGGATCGCCGGCGCAGCCATCACGCTCGGCCTGCTGAGCTTCAACCTGCCTGCGGTGCGGGCCGGCAACCAGTTCCTGCCCTATCTGCTGGGCGGCCTGGGCTACTTCAGCCTGCTGCTGGCGACGCTGCTCTTCGTGGCACGCTTCCTGAGCTCACTCGAGGCGCGCGGCAAGCCCGCGATCGGGCAGCCGCTCGAGGGCATCACGGTCCTGAATGCCAGCCACTAGATGGATAGGCTGACCGTGCAGCAGCCATGTGGGTGGCAGCCGACATCGCTCCCGGCCTGTGTGCTGTGCCGGGTTGAATCAGCATTTGCCACCACTGTGCCCCTCCGCTTGTCGCTGGCGTCCGTAGTTTCCTCAACCCAGGTGAAGCGTCCTGAATTGAGCCGCCGGACCCGGATACTCGGCACCGTCATCCACACCGATCTCCGCTGCAACCAGCGCATTGGTCTGCGCGTTCAGCCGCTCGATCAGATTCCGGTGCTGCTCCGGGCGCCAGGCGAGGTTGTCAATCTCGCCCGGATCCACGACCGTGTCGTAGAGCTCAAGATCGTTGTAGGCGAGCAGGTCCTCCCAGCGCTTCGGAGTGTGGTGCTGCGCCGGCGCGAAATACCGTGCGAACTTGTAGCGGCCATCGTGTACGCCGCGATGCAGGCGCCGGAGCATCAGGTCCTCGTTCGGCAGTATCTTCGTCTCGGTGACACCCGGCGGAACATCCGGTGCATTCCAGCCGTAGCGCACCGCGTAGTTGAAGAGGATTCCCGCCTGGTCCCGGCTGGTCTGCGTCCCCGGCGACTGCAGCGCACCGGAAAGGTCGTGGCCGACGAGAGCCGGGTAGAGCATCCGCCGATCCGCATCGCTGATCCCGGCCAGGGACAGGACGGTCGGCACCAGGTCGACGGCACTGCCGAGTGCCTTCGTCGTGCGCCCACCCGGCAGGTCGGGGTGCACCACAACCAGCGGCACGCCGACGTCCTCCTTGTAGATCGTGCCGCCCTTCTGCCGCATCCGGTGGGCGCCCGCACGCTCGCCGTGATCGGCGGTAAAGATGATGATCGTATGATCGAGCTGGCCTGAGGCCACCAGCCCATCGAGCACGGTCTTCATATGCCGGTCCACATCACGGATGCAGTTGAAGTAGTAGTTCTGGTTCCGCAGCCACGCAGCCTCATCTTCATGCGGCATGCGCCCGAAAAAATTACCTGCGCTCGCCGCAATGGCCGCGTGGGCGCGTGGCTTGCGTGAAAGGTCATCGGCAAAAAAACTTCCTGGCAGGGGAAATCCCCAATTGTGGTCATAGACCGGATCGCCCGGTGCGGGCAGCAGCGGTGCGATGAGATTCCGCCGCGTACGGGTCTCCTCGCCCCGGCCCGTAGCGTCAAAAAACATGATGTCGTGCGGGTTGACGAAGTTGACCGCGAGAAACCAGGGGGCGTCATCCCCATCAGCCAGCCGGCGCAGACGCGCCACCGCCTCGGCAGCGGTGACGCCGTCGTTCATGAAGCCTTCCCAGGAGAGGCCTTCGCGTTCGCCGTTGAAGTTGTTACCCGAGAAGCCGAACGGCTCGAGGATGTTGGTCGTATTGTCGAAAATGCCTCCTGCCACACCGCGGAAGTGCAGGCCCTCATTGATGTTCGAGAGGTGCCACTTGCCGTTGTAGTACGTGCGATAACCCGCACGGCGCAGCATCGTGCCCATCGTCGGCATCGAGGGGCTGAGTTGCGGGCGCGGTGGCGAGTTGGGATTGACGTAAACGCCAGTGTGCTGGGTGTGCTGGCCGGTATAGAGGTTCGAGCGGGATGGCCCGCAGGGCGTCGTGTTGACGTGGAAGTTCTCGAAGGACATGCCGCGCTCGCGCAGCCAGTCGTGCGCCGGCAGCGGCAAGGCCGCCGGGATGTCGGCAAGTGCACGCTCCTGGTCGTTCATAATCAGCAGGATGTTGGGGCGACGCCCCTGTCCGCTCTTGCCGGCCGATGCCGGCAAGGGCGCGGTCCTGGCGCCCTGCGTTGCCGTCAGAAACGCCAGAGTGCCGGCGAGCAACTCCCGCCTGTCGATACCCGATCTCCCGGACATGTCCGCACCTCCTGCAGCCACCCTGGTGGGCGGCGCTTTCCGAGCTTCTCCGATTGTGGAAGCTGCCGGGGTGCTGTCAAGCGTCTCCACGAACCCACACCCTGCCAGGACATGATCGCACTACGGTGATCCGGCGCCCTGGCCTGATGCCATGGCCTGACCTGCATCAAGAGGCCGGACGAATCCCCATCGCAGAATCCATGCGGTATCCGTTGCCAACACTGGACAGGAGCCCGCCATGTTCATCAACTTCTGGTACATCGCCGCGCAATCGGGCGAAGTCAAGTTCGGCACCGACCGGCCGCTCAAGGTCATGATGCTCGGCCACAATTTTGCCCTCTGGCGGGACAGCAAGGGCAAGGTGCGCTGCATCAGCGATACCTGCACGCACCGCGGCGGCT
>CAZQGA010000032.1:0-12152 GCA_964592735.1 uncultured Chromatiaceae bacterium
GGCTTCGATGGGTACCGCTATGGTCGTGATGCCGTGGCAGGCCGCCTCGATGAGGATCTCTGCCTCGAAGTCGAATCCCGACGCCGGACAGCTGCCCGCCAGGGTAGCAGCCGCGCGCGGATAGACGCGGTGGCCGCTCTGCGTATCGATGAGGCGATGGCCACAGGCCCAGGAGAGAAACCAGTCTGCTACCGCGTTGGCACGCCGGCGTGACCTCGGCTGGCGTTCACGTCCGATCAGCCGCGCCCCGATCACGATGCGGTCCGGATGCATTTCTGCAGCCGCGAACAGCCGCGGGATGTCGGCTGGCGCATGCTGGCCATCGGCATCCATGGTCATCACGGCATCGGCCCCGCGTGCCAGGGCGAGCGCCAGTCCATCGCGGAGCGCAGCGCCTTTGCCCAGGCGTTCGGCATGGCGGAGTGTGGCCACCGGCTGGTCGGCGATGCTCTCCATGGTGCCGTCCGTGGAACCGTCGTCGACGACGATCACGTCCAGGCCGGCAACATCAATGGCGACCAGCAGCGACCGCAGTGTCGCTACCTCGTTCAGGGCGGGAATCACCAGGGCGGGCTTCAAGCAGCGGGGCTCTGCGGGGAGATGGGCGGGTTGGCTGGAAGTATCTGTAGGTGTGCAGAAAGCCGGGTCCACGGGTAACGATCGAAGATCCATGAACCGCGGCGCAAGGGTTCCAGTTTCACAAAGATTTCGCAAGCCCCACGATCAGCTGCCGGGACAATCAGGCAGGTCGCCGCACCGCTGCGCTGCGCCAGCGCTGTGAGCGCCGCTCCAGCCACGATCCGGACCGCCGGAACGCCCTCCTCGACGGTCACCACCAGCAATCGCTGGCCAGAGAGGGTCGGATGGGGTCGGCGGAGATTGCAGACCAGGCCCTCCCCGTGCCGACTCACCTCAAGGCGCCGGCCGGGATCCATGCCACGCAGGTCGAAAGCATCGGCCCGGAATGCTTCATGGCGGCCGGCCAGGCGGCGCAAGCGCGGACCGGTCAGCACCGCCTGGGTGCGATATTCGGCGACGGCCCGCTGCTTGCACAGCCATTCACCCTGCGTCAGTTCATGCACCCCGGCACCATCCCGCCGGTCACCATGCACACAGTAAGCCAGGATCCGCACAGCGAGGCCTGCTTCGCCAAGCGCCAGTGTCAACAGGAGCGCCGCAGCACCATGGTCCGGATGGCGGTCTGCGGCTGCCGGCATCACCAGGTGGGTTGGTGCAAACCGGCGCAGCGCACTGGCCAGGAAAGTCGTGCAGCCAGCCGGATCGGCGACCAGCCGCTCCGTCAGCCCACCATCGGGCCAGCCGAAACAGCACAGGCCCGCTTCCGGATCGAGTCCGAGCTGGCACAGAGCTGCCACCGCCTCGGCACGCCGGCGCATGCCCCAGCGCTGACGTGCCGCGGCATCGATCCGCCAGCGGCGTTCGATCCAGCGTTGCGGCCATGGGTTGTTGTCGCCGTCCGTCAGCAGCCAGACCGCCACCTCGGCGCCGGCAGCGTGCGCTGCCTGCATCAGGCCAGCGGCGGCAATGGTCTCGTCATCAGGGTGGGGCGCGATCACCAGCAGCCGCGACCCGGCACCGAATGCTGCTGCGCCGGCTGCCCGACCGGACTCCCCGGCCGGAGCATCGGCATCTGCATCGACACGGCCACCACGGTTCATGGGGTGCACATGCTAATCGTTGTTGCAGGCGGCCGTATCCCGGGAGAAACGCTTGCGGGCATCCCACAGCCAGACGGTTCACAGCAGCCGCACGGGCGGTCTGAACTCAGGCCGATGACTGGACCAGCAGCGCCCTCAACAGATCCCGCCAGCTGACGATGCCCACCAGCGACCCATCAGCTGCAACGACGGGCAGTGCGGAAACCCCACGCTCCAGCATCAACGCTCCGGCAGTCGCAATGGGGGTCATGGCAGGCACCGTCGCGAGCCGTCTGCTCATCACCTGGTGGGCGCGCTTGTTGAGGGTGGCGAGGTCGCGCTCGGCTTCCGACGGCGTACCGAGGCGTGGGCTCAGCGCCCTGAGGAGATCCCGGTCGGAAATTACCCCCACCAGCCGCTGCCCGTCGAGCACCAGCAGATGATGGAAGCGGTGCCGGCTGAACAGGTCCCGCACGGTCGCCAGGCTGTCATCCATGCCAACGGTCACCGCCCCCCGCGACATGATGCTGTCGACAGGGCTGGAGCGGCTGGAGGCCGCAGCGGCGGCTGCAGTCACACTGTCGGATGACACCGGGGACTTTCCTCGTCAACGCTTGCCGGAAGTCGTGCTGCAGTTATCGGCACGGTCCCCACCGGGCTTGAGGCACGCGCCCCCGCGCAACCCAACCGACCCGCCATGGCCTGCGATGCCGGCGCAAAGACAGTCGGGAACATGCGCAGATGGAAACAGCCAGCCCTCAGACCGGAAAGTGCCGATCCTGCACGTCGATCCAGCTGCGCTCGAAATCCTGCACCGCGATCGGCGCACCGAAGTGATAGCCCTGGCCGAAGTCACAGGCCATGGCAGCCAGCGCCATCTGTGCAGCCCGCTCTTCGATGCCCTCGGCGACCACCTTGAGCTTCACTGCGTGGGCCAGCTGGACGATGGAAGCCACGATGTCACGGTCACGCTCCGCCCCGAGGATGCGCCCGACAAAGGCACGATCGATCTTCAGTTCATCGGCAGGCAGGTCACGCAGGTAAGCCAGGCTCGAATAGCCGGTACCGAAATCATCGATCGACGTACGGGTGCCGAGATCGCGCAGCTGGCCCATGACCTGGGCGCTCGCCACCGGGCTCTGCATCAGCGAACTCTCGGTCAGCTCGAGGGTCAGCTGGCCGGCCGGCAGACTCCAGACATCGAGCGCATTTTCCACGATGTCCACCAGATCAGGATCGACCAGGTTGCCCGCCGCCAGATTCACCGAAACGCTGAATCCGGGCTGGCGCATGGACCAGGCGGCAGCCTGCCGGAGCGCCGAATTCAGCACGAACCACAGCAAGGCGCGGACACCGCCCGAGCGCTCGATGACCGGCATGAAGGCCGCTGGCGAAACATGACCCGCCCGCGGATGATTCCAGCGCACCAGCGCCTCGGCACCGGCGAGCCGTCCCGTCCGCAAGTCGATCTGCGGCTGGTAAAACAGCTCGAATTCGCCCGCCTTCAGTGCCTCCTCGATCTCGAACCAGGTGTAGTCGGTTGTCGCCGCTGGCGCCGCCAGCAATGACGGGCTGAACAACACGTAGGACTCTTCGCGACTGCGTGCGGACTGCAGTGCTGCCTCCCCGTGACGCAGGAGCTCCTCACCACTGCATGATGCCCCGGCCAGCAAGGCAACCCCGATGCGCACCCGGGCGCGGGCGCGATCAGCACCCATGGCAACTGCCCCCGTGGCAGCCTGCGCGACCCTCCCTGCGGCCAGCACGGCATGGCTTTCGTGGAGCGGATTGTCGATGAGCATCGCGAAGCTGCGGCTGGTGAGCGCCAAGACGCGATCCTGGGGGCGGACGACGGAGCGCAGGCGCTGGCCCAGCTCCTCGAGCAGCCGGTCGCCACCGAGGTAGCCGAAGCGGCCATTGATTTCGCCGATACCGGAGAGCTCGACGAGCAGCAGCGCCACCGAGGCGGAACCACGCGCACGCAGCTCATCGATCTCGCGCAGCAGCAGCGAGTAGCGAAACTGGGTTGCGGCGGTGGCCCGGGGGCTGCCACCCACAGCCGCAGCCTCAGCCGATGAAGTAGTTTTTCGGATCCAGGCCAAAGGCGCCGCTCTCGTGTCCGCGGACGATCCAGCAGGCGTTGCTTGCGGTCTGGTCACTGGCGCACTTGCGCAGGTCGAGACTGCGGTGCTCCTGTAGCAACTGTTTGTTGGCGTCGAGCACCAGAAGGACCTTCGGGCGCAGCCGGCGGATGCGGTTCTGTTCGACCACGATGCCCACTTCCCCGGTGTTCATCTCGACGACGCTGCCGGTGGGGAACATGCCCATGGCCTGCACGAACTGCTCAACCATCTCCTTCTGGAAATGCGCTCCGGAGAGAGTGTTGAGCTCACGGATGGCATCGTAGGGTGACTTGGCCGCTGCCCAGGGCCGGTGGCTGGTCATGGCGTCATAGCAGTCCACCAGCCCGGCGATGCGCGCATAGACCGGAATGTCGGCACCCTTCAGGCCGCGGGGATAGCCCGACCCGTCGGCCCGCTCATGATGTCCTTCGATCATCGCCAGCACGTCAGCGTTGATGCCGGGGGTGAGCCGCACCATGTCCAGGCCGCGGGCCACGTGCTTCTTGACCGCCTCGAACTCGGCGGGCGACAGCTTGCCCTCCCTGCCGATGATGCTCTCCGGCAACTTCGCCTTGCCGATATCCAGCAGCATGCCGCCCATGGCCAGCGTATCGAGACCCTGGCGATCGAAGCCGAGATGCCGGCCCAGGATCACCGCCCACACCGAGGAGGCGATGGAATGATGGTAGGCATACTCATCGCGTTTGCGCAGGTACACCAGCCAGGCCATCGCGTCCTGGTTGCGCAGCACGCTATCGATCATCGGCTTGACTGCCGTCTGCACCCGCTCGACGTCCACGCCCGCACCCTTGCGGATCTGCAGCAGTACATCGTTCATGGTCGCCATGGCCGAGTCGTAGGCACGAATGGCCTGCGGCATCTCGCGGGCGACCGGCACCTGGTTGCGATAACTGCGGTGGCCATCGACCTTGGCAGCCAGGGCACCGGTCGGATCGAGACTCGTGACCAGCCGCATCACGCGGCCTGCGAACGTGGTCGGCC
The DNA here is from genome assembly GCA_964592735.1 of uncultured Chromatiaceae bacterium. GTDB lineage: Bacteria > Pseudomonadota > Gammaproteobacteria > Steroidobacterales > QUBU01. The sequence continues at coordinate 4,784 of CAZQGA010000032.1, forward strand.
GCGCCTGCGGCGACAGCCGGCGCTGCATGACAGCGTCATGGTTCCGGGGCTGCAGGGCCTCCAGAACCTTCTCCTTGGGCAGTGTGCTGCGCGTCACATCGACATAGACGTGCTGGCAGAACTTGCGCAGGAGCTTCAGCTCGCTGTCCTCACGGATTTCGAAGCCCTGGAACAGGAACGGCGTTTCCAGCCAGGGACGATCGAGCTGGGCGACGTACATGCCCCGCTCGAGATTCGCGGTCTCTATCTTCTGACGCTTGAGTGCCACTGCAGCCCCGCAGTTTCGCTGGCAGAATGAACCCCGGTCATAATACGGGTGGCACTTGCGGCCGCTGTGGCCGCGGTCACAATCCGGAACCGGGAACACGTCATGAAGAAACTGCCTCTGGGTGTAGCGGTGCTGCTCGCCGGCTGTTCCGGCGCCAGCGGGCCGATCATCGACAGCAAGGGCGTCGACATGGCGCACTACCGGCAGGATCTCGCCGAATGCGAGAGCTACGCCGCACAGGTCTCTACTGGCCAGGCCGTGGCCCGGGGCAGCACCGGCGGTGCCGTGGTTGGCGCGGCGGTGGGCGCCATCGGCGGCGGCAGTGCCGCACGGGGTGCCGGCATCGGCGCCGTCACCGGCGGGGCCCAGTCGGCGCGGATTTCCGACCGGGAGAAGGCCGGGGTCGTGCGCAACTGCCTGCGCGGGCGCGGCTACAAGGTGCTCAACTGAGGCAGCGCGGTCCCCGCCGGCCAGCCTGGCCGCATCATGCCGGGCACTTGACGCCAGTACCGGCCAGCCCGCAGTAGCCGCCGGGGTTCTTCGCCAGATACTGCTGGTGGTATTCCTCGGCGTAGTAGAACACGGGCGCCGGCAGGACCTCCGTCGTGAGCGGCGGACAGCCTGCTGCCTGCAAGGCGGCGGCGTACCTGTCCCGCGAGCGCAGCGCTGTTTCCAGCTGTCCCTCATCGCAGCAGTAGAGGGCTGAGCGGTATTGCGTGCCGACATCGTTGCCCTGGCGCATGCCCTGCGTCGGATCGTGGGCTTCCCAGAAATTGCGCAGCAGTTCCTCGTAGCTGACCCGGGTCGGGTCAAAGACCACCAGCACGACTTCGTTGTGCCCGGTCAGACCGCTGCACACTTCCTCATAGGCAGGATTGGGCGTGTAGCCGCCGGCGTAGCCAGCCGCGGTCGTGTACACGCCTCGCAACTGCCAGAACAGCCGCTCGGCACCCCAGAAGCAGCCGAGCCCGAAGAGCGCCTGCTGCAGGCCAGGCGGGAAAGGCGCCTGCAACCGGTGACCGCTGACACAGTGCCGGGCCGGAACGGGCATGGGCGTAGCGCGCCCAGGCAGCGCCTCCTGCGGATCCGGCATCCGCGTCATCCTTTCGCGCCACAGCACAGGGTTCTCCAGCAGACCCGTTCCGCCAGTATCTTGCGCGTGGTCCACGCGGGTGACCAGCCCTCGCCAGGCGGCCCGGCTGCCGGTGTTAAATTACCCACCCGTGGATACGCCTGCCCCCATCACCCCGGCTGCACCGCTGCACCAGCAGCTCGCCCGAGGCTGTGCGCTCGCGCTCTGCCTGCTCGCTGCCACGCCGGCACCCATGCCGGCAGCCGACGTGCTGCCGTCGCCCGCAGCAGCACCGGCTGCAACGCCAGTCGATGCGCCACCGGATCCTGTTGCCACCCGCGAGGCCGCCCAGCAGACGTTCCTGCGGCTGCTGGATGAGAAACGTTACGACGAAGCCACCACCCTCGCCGTGCAGGTCATCGATCTCACCCGGCGCATGCACGGCGACGGCAGCCGGGAGATGGCTGTTCCACTGGCCAACCTCGGCACGGCGCAGATGCAGGCTGGAGACCTGGCTGGCGCCCAGGCGAGCTACCTCGCTGCGGTTGCAGCCGTCGAACGCCACGAAGGCATTGCCTCACCGCAACTTGCCAATCCGCTGCTCGGGCTCGGTGAGACCTGCCTGCGTGCCGGTCTGTACCCGCAGGCCATCGAGGCCTTCCAGCGGGCTTTGCATGTCAATCACACCGCCGCCGGCTTTTACAACCTCGAGCAGATCCAGGTTCTCGATGGCCTGTCGGAGGCTTACCTCGGCCTGGACAAGCTCGACGAGGCCAACGCCCAGCAGCGCGTCCAGGTCACGATCCAGAAGCGCCATGCCCCGGGCGACAGCAGGGCCACCACGCAGGCGCTGCAGAAGCTCGGCCGCTGGTACAGCCGAACCGGCCAGTATGAGCCTGCGCGGATTGCGTTCCAGGATGCCCGCCGCGTCATCCGCACCAGCGGTGGCGACTACGATCCCCGCATGGTTGAGGTCATGCTCAGCGAGGCACTGACCTACACGAGCGAAGGTGCCGTCCCGGAAGCTGCCACCGTCCTCAGGCGGGCACTGGACCTGGTGAACGCGCAGCCCAAGCCGGATCGCGCACAGCGTGCCGAAGTGCTGGTGGCACTGGCTGACCTGTACACCGTCACGCGCCAGCCACGCGCGGCCCGCCAGCGTTACGTCGAGGCCTGGCAGGAACTCTCCACCGACGATGCACTGCTGCCGGTCCGGGACCGCTATTTTGCGCAGCCCTTGCGCATCGCGGGCCCGCGACTGCCCGAAGTCGTCGACGAGGGCGGCAGGGCGCGCAGCACCGCCGCCCTGGGGCAGGCCAGCTACGATCAAGGCATCGTCGTTGCTGCGCTCACGGTAACCGCCCAGGGGCGTGCGAGCGGCTCGCGCATCATCGAAGCCACACCGCCCGGACTGCTCGACCGGCAAATGCTGCGCGTGCTGGATGCCGCCGCGTTTCGCCCGGCGATGATCGATGGCGAACCGGCAGACAGCCCGGACGTGCAGTTCCGTCACGAATTCCGCTACCCGCACGCAGCGGAGCCACGCCGCGAGGAGCCGTTGCCGGAAGCGGCGGAAGCTGCCGGTCACCGGGACGGCCCCATCGCCTACCCTGAAGCCCGCGAACGCGCGACAGGACCTGATGCCAGCCCCTGAGGCAGCCACCCTGCGCTGCATGGTACTTGCCAGCGCTGGCACGCGACTGCACGAGGAGCGTCGCGCATTGCCCGTCTGCACCGGTACCCAGGTGCTGATCCGCGTCCATGCCTGTGGCGTGTGCCGCACCGATCTGCACCTGCAGGATGGCGAGCTGCCGACAGCGAGCTACCCGCGGGTACCGGGCCACCAGGCCGTGGGCGGGGTGATTGCCTGTGGCCCGGATGCCGTCCTGTCGCAGGGTGCCTGGGTCGGTGTTGCGTGGCTCGGCGGCAGCTGTGGCACCTGCGAATTTTGCTGCAGCGGCCGCGAGAACCTCTGCGATGACACCCGCTTCAACGGCTGTCACGGGGATGGCGGCTTCGCCACCCACATGCTCGCCGATTCGCGCTATTGCATCCCCATCGAGCGTGCACTGGGAGCAGCGGCGGCAACACCACTGCTTTGCGCCGGTCTCATCGGCTATCGCACGCTGCGCATGGCGGGCGATGCACACCGCGTCGGCATCTATGGCTTCGGTTCGGCAGCGCACCTGGTCACGCAGCTCGCGCGGCACGAAGGTCGCCGCGTCCTCGCATTCACCTCGCCGGGGGACCGTGCCGCGCAGGATTTTGCCCGCGACATGGGCGCCGCCTGGGCCGGTGGTTCCGACGAGCCCGCGCCCGAGCCGCTGGATGCAGCCCTGATCTTCGCTCCGGTCGGTGCGCTGGTACCAAAGGCACTTGGCGACGTGAAGAAGGGTGGCACGGTCGTCTGCGGGGGGATCCACATGAGCGACATTCCGTCGTTCCCCTACGCCACGCTGTGGGGTGAACGCCAGCTCAGGTCCGTGGCCAACCTGACCCGCCAGGACGGGGTGGCGTTCATGCGGGCGGCAGCAACTGCCGGGATCAAGACCCACATCACCACTTACCCGCTGGCAGATGCCAACCAGGCGCTCGACGATCTGCGTGCCGGTGTCATCAATGGCACTGCCGTGCTCCTCTGCCAGGAATAGGCGGCCGGCTGGCGCGGCACCGCACAAAGCCGCTCCAGCAGCGGGAGCTCATGTGGACGGGAATGGGCATCCCGGGAAGGTTATGCTGGGCACCTGCTCGCCATGGATGGATGACCCGTGCTGGAACAGAGATCCGGAGGCTTTCTCACCCGTCGGCTGCTTGCGCTGCTCGTGACGCTGCTGGCCGCATCCACAGCGATGGCGTCTGCCACACCCGACTACGGCTTGCTGGAGGATGCCCTGCTCCAGAATGTCCGCAACGGTTACGTGGACTATGATGGCCTGGCGACCAACCCGGGATTCGCCAGCTTCATCGCGGACCTGGCCAAGACGCCTGCCCCCACGGAGCGCGATGCAGCCCTCGCTTATTACATCAATGCCTATAACGCCCTGGCGATCCAGGGCATCCTCGACGGTGGTTCCCCCGCCCACAGCCGGCGACGCTTCTTTGCAGCCCGGAAATTCACACTCGGCGGTGCCAGGCTCAGCCTGGAGGAAATCGAACAGCAGCGACTGCAGCCGTTTGGCGAACCCCGCGCGTTCCTCGCCCTCGCCTGTGCCGCGCTCTCCTGCCCGCGCCTGGCGAACCACGCTTATCTGGCAGCCACCCTGGATCAGCAACTCGACGAGGCTGCGCGACGCTTTGTCAACGACGTGACACGCAACCGCTTCGACATTCCACAGAAGACGGCTTTCGTGTCACACCTCTTCGACTGGCATCGCACCGATTTCGAAGCCGCCGTGGGCGGCAGCATGACCGCCTGGCTGGTGCCGCATGTCGAGGAACCCGCCAGCCGCGCCGCGCTGCGCGAAGGCCGGCTCACCCTGCGCTACCTCGATTTCGACTGGGATCTCAACGGCCGCTTCACGCGGCAGGCCGTGCCCTAGCAGGCGGATCAGACAGGCAGTCATACACCATGCTCATCAGGCGTCCCGCTGACATCCGGCCCAGTGAGATCACCCCGGAAGCAGCCTTCCACAGCCGGCGCAAGCTGCTCGCCGCTGCAGGATTCACGGCTGCCGGCCTGCTGCCTGCATCCGGCGCCCGGGCCGGCGACATTCCCGCCACCTACCCCCACTTTGCCGATGTGCGGAAAAGTCCGCTCAGCAGCAGCGAGGCCACCAACACTTTCGAGGACATCACGCACTACAACAATTTCTATGAGTTCGGCTTCGACAAGGCCGATCCGGCCGCACGTTCAGGCGGTTTCAAGCCGCAGCCATGGAGCGTAACCATCGACGGCGAGGCCGCGGTGACCGGACGCTTCAGCCTCGAGGACATCCTCAAGCCTCAGCCGCTGGAGGAACGCATCTACCGCTTCCGCTGTGTGGAAGCCTGGTCCATGGTGATTCCCTGGGTTGGCTTTCCGCTCGGCGAACTGGTGAAGCGCTGCCGGCCGAACTCACGGGCGAAATACCTCGCTTTCCAGACCGTACTGCGCCCCCGGGAGATGCCGGGCCAGCGCAGCGCCGTCCTCGACTGGCCCTACGTCGAGGGCCTGACGATCGCCGAAGCCCTGCATCCACTCACCATCCTGGCGGTTGGCGTCTACGGCGTGGCACTGCCCAGCCAGAACGGTGCACCACTGCGACTCATCACGCCCTGGAAGTACGGCTTCAAGAGCATCAAGTCGATCGCGCGCATCAGCTTCACGGAACGGCGACCACACACCACCTGGTCAGCGGCTGCTCCGGGCGAATACGGTTTCTACGCCAACGTCAACCCGCAGGTCGACCACCCTCGCTGGAGCCAGGCCACCGAGCGGCGCATCGGCTCACCATTCTTCTCACCGAAGCAGCCGACACTGCCCTTCAATGGTTACGCCAGCCAGGTCGCCTCCCTGTACACGGGCCTGGATCTGGTGCGGAATTTCTGACCCACGTAGCGCTGCACCGTGCCTGCCCTGCGCCAGGTTCGCCTGTACGGAAAGCCGCTGGTGTTTATCGCGGCATGCCTGCCGCTGCTCGGGCTGGCAGCCGGGGCCGCAGGCCTCGGCGGCCTGCGCCTTGGACCCAATCCTGTGGAAACCATCCAGGACACAACCGGGCTCTGGGCCTTGCGCCTGCTGTTGCTCACGCTCAGCCTGACGCCTTTGCGCCAGGCAACCGGCCGGGCCTGGCCAGTGCAATTCCGGCGCATGCTCGGGCTGTTCGCCTTTGCCTACGCCGCCCTGCATTTCGCCAATTACCTGCTGCTCGACCGGGCGCTGGATTTCGGCGAGATCACCGGTGACCTGGTGCGGCGGCGGTTTATCACCGTTGGCTTCACCGCCTTCCTGCTGCTCAGCACACTCGCCGTAACGTCTACTGGCGGCTGGCGCCGACGGCTGGGGCGACGCTGGCAGACCCTGCACCAGGCGATTTACCCGGCCACATTGCTGGTCTGCTGGCACTTCTGGTGGCAGGTGAAGAAGGACTTCACCGAGCCACTCGTCTATTGCCTCTGCTTGCTCGGGCTGCTCATGCTACGGGCCGGGCAGGCGCGGCGACTGCCGCCTGGCTAGAGCGCGCTGTCGCCCGTCTCGCCCGTGCGGATGCGCAGCACCTGCTCGAGGCCGGTGACGAAAATCTTGCCGTCACCCACCTTGCCGGTGCGTGCAGCCGTGGCAATCGCCTCGATGGCACGCTCGACCAGTTCGTCGGCCACAGCCACCTCGACCTTGGCCTTCGGCAGGAAATCGACAACGTATTCGGCACCGCGGTAGAGCTCGGTGTGGCCGCGCTGACGGCCGAAGCCTTTCACCTCGGTGACCGTCATGCCGTTCACGCCCACTTCGGCCAGTGCGTTGCGCACGTCGTCGAGCCGGAATGGCTTGATGATGGCAGTAACCAGTTTCATGTGCCGTGTCTCCCGCTTCCCGGATTCATGTACAGGCTGATTCTAGCAGTTCGTGCTGCAGTGCCATGTGCGTTGCCGCCTCTCAGGGCTGGCGAAGCACCCAGCGAAGCATGGCCTGCTGGACCTCATCACCCCAGCCAGGGGAATTCTGGATCATGGACACGGCAAATTTGCGCCCGCCGGGGGTCTGCACGTACCCGGCGAGAGCATGCACGTTATTGAGCGTGCCGGTCTTCAGGTGCATGTGCCCGGCAAACTCGCTGCCACTGAAGCGACGCTTCGCGGTGCCATCCAGCCCGGCAAGCGCCAGCGAGGACTCGAATTCAGGGCCGTAAAGACCGCGCTCGGCTGCCAGCAGCAGGCGGGCCAGGCTGCGCGCCGAGATGCGCGTGTCACGCGTCAGACCCGCGCCGTTGCCAATCTCGAGTTCCGGAAAATCGAGCCCAAGCCGCGTGAGCTCGTCCTGCACCGCACGCTGCCCCTTCTCCACCGTACCCGGGGCCCCGAAGCGCTGCGCGCCCAGCGTCAACAGCAGGTGG
>CAZQGA010000033.1:0-12150 GCA_964592735.1 uncultured Chromatiaceae bacterium
TTTGAAGCAGCTTTCTTCTTTGCCATGACATTGGTCTCCTGTCGGGGTAACCGCAATTTAGTATATACAACCAAATTTAAATTTCCAGTGATTACCGTGAACGAGTCCGCAGATTCATCCGGCGCACTCTCATGATCGAGTCACTCATCTGCAAACAGCCGGGTGATGCACGACGCATCACTCAAAACACACGCACGCCAGTCTCGGTTACTACTGCATGCAGTTCGATGTCCCAGGAGCGTTTTGGCAGTGAGTCCACCCGCTGGAATTCGTGGGCTACGCCGATGAGATGAGGATGACGCCAGGCGGTGCGCTGGCGCGTGAAGGCGAAGCTGCGGTCGTAGTAGCCACCACCCATGCCAAGCCGCTGCCCGCTCATATCGAAGGCAACGAGTGGCGTCAGTACAACGTCAAGCCGTGATCCGCGCAGCCATGCGCGGGGGTCCGACACCGGCTCAGGGATGCCGAAACGGTTGTTCGCCAGCACCGAGCCTGGCCGCCAAGGCGCAAACAGCAGCGACTGGCCGTGCAGGACCGGCAGATAGATCGTGCGGCCCCGCGCTGTCGCCTCCTCCATGAACAGCCCGCAGTCCACCTCGCCACCGACGGCCATGTAGCAGGCAATGCGGCGGCAGCGCGCGAGGAGCGGCAGGCGCCAGAGGGCACGTGTGATGCTGGTGGAGTGCCTGGCAAGGATGTCGGGCGGCAGCTGTGCACGCCGGTGACGCATGGTTGCGCGTAATGCCTTCACCCGGGGTACCCGTCGTGCTGGCGGCTGGAAGCAGGGGGGGTGGCGTTCCCGCATGTGCCGTATCGAACCGTCGCTCTCGGACCCGAGCGAAAGGTGGGACAGACCGTGGCAGAGCAGGCTTTCCGCCCGGGGCGGTAATGCACAAAGCTGCCGACAGGCCCAGGTCCCTGCAGTGCATTTAAGGGTCGAAGGCAGTCAGCTCTTCTCGAACACCGCAGGAAACGCCGGTGCTGATTATACGGGGGTGGCCGGAGGAATATGCGACCTGCACCACCCTTCCGGCGGCGCAGGTCAGAGCTCCAGTTGCTGGCCAGGGTGCAGCACGCCCTCGACACGCTCGCGCATCGCGCGCACACGGGCCTTGGCCTTCGTTTCGAGGTTTTCGCCGCGCTCCCGCGAGCGCAGCAATTCATTGGCCATGTTGAGCGCCGCCATGACGGCGATGCGCTCGAGCCCGACCACACGTCCGCTGTCGCGGATCTCCCGCATCCTCTCATTGAGGAGTTCTGCGGAGTTGAGCAGGGCAGCGCGCTCTTCCGGCGGGCAGGAGATCTGGTAGTCCTTCTCCAGGATTTTGATGTTGACGCGGGCGGGTTCGCTCATGTGCCGTGCTCCATGCCTTTCAGGCGTCCGATCATGGCTTCCACGCGGGCCCGTACCTGCTCGTTCTTCTGCAGCAGGTTGGCGCGTTCTGCCGTGAGGGCATCCTGGCGTTGCCGGAGGGAGCGGTTTTCTTCCTTCAACAGGGCGCAGGTGACGACCAGGTCGTCGAGCCGCCTGCTGAGTCGCTCCAGCTCGTCGCCGAATGATCTGTCGGGGTCTTCTGTCATCGATTGAATATAGTTCCGGCCCCCGTCCAGGGTCAATGTGCTGCCCGGGCTCTGGGTCCCGGTGCTACGATGATTGCCCCTGTTGAGTGATGGCCCGGTCGGGGAAAAACCGGGATGCCGGTGCGGTGGATGTCCATGGTCAGCACAGAATTGCCGGGCTTCGCCCTCGTCGAGGAGGCCCTGGATGAGATGGGTGCCGCGGCTGGCGTGACTGAAGTGCATGGCAGCCTGTGCGGACTGGCCTGCGTCCTGGGTGGCCAGGCCGGGCAGTCCTGGCTCGCCTTGTTGCTCGGTGCCGGAGAGGCTGCCGAGGCGGATCCGGAGCATATCGAGCTGCTCGGTGCCCTGGCGAAGGGCACCTGTGCCGCACTCGCAGAGGGCGCCATGGGTTTCTTTCCGTTGTTGCCGCCGGATGACAGGTCATTGGCCGAACGGACCGAAGCGCTGGGTGCCTGGTGCACCGGTTTCATGGAAGGCCTGGGCGAAGCGGCAACCAGCGCTGCAGTACGCGCCGTACTGGGCGGTGAAACCGCCCGGGAGATCATCGGCGACTTTGCCGAGATCGCGCGGGCCACGGTTGGCCAGTCTGAGGCTGGGCCCGAGGACGAGGTTGCCTACACCGAACTGGTCGAGTTCGTGCGGGTCAGCGTGCAGCTCATGTTCGAAGAACTGCACGACGCACGGGGCGCGACAGGCAGCGCCAGCCTGCACTGACGGCCTTGGCGGTGCGCGCCAGCGAATTCGGCAAACGCCGGCGTCAGCTGATGCACATGATCGGCCGGGGCGGCATCGGCATCCTGCCTGCGGCATCAACCAAGCTGCGCAACCGGGACGTCGAGTATCCGTACCGGCAAGACAGCGATTTCTACTACCTCACGGGCTTCCCGGAACCCGAGGCCATTGCCGTGCTGGTGCCCGGGCGGCCGCAGGGTGAATACCTGTTGTTCTGCCGTGACCGTGATCCGCAACGTGAGACCTGGGATGGAACACGGGCCGGGCCTGAGCGGGCAGTTGCGGACTTTGGTGCCAACGATGCCTTTCCCATTGCTGATGTGGACGAGATCCTGCCGGGCCTCATCGAGCAGGCCGAGCGGGTCTTCTACACCATGGGGGCCAACCCGGAGTTCGATGCGCGCTTGCTGGGCTGGGTGGCAGCCCTGCGCAGCCGGGGCAGCCCGGGCCGCCACACGCCCGATGAATTCGTTGCGCTGGACCACATGCTCCACGACATGCGCCTGTACAAGAGCCGTACCGAACTCGCCTGCCTGCGCCGCTCGGTTGCGGTGGCGGTGAGTGCCCACCAGCGTGCCATGGCGCATTGCCGCCCCGGATTGCACGAGTACGAGATCGAGGCGGAGTTCCTCCACGAATTTCGCAGGAACGGCATGCGTCCGTCCTACCTGCCCATCGTCGGTTCCGGACCCAACAGCTGCGTCCTGCACTATTCGGCCAACGACCGGCCAATGCAGGATGGCGACCTGCTGCTGGTCGACGCGGGCTGCGAATTCGACTGTTATGCCTCTGACATCACCCGCACCTATCCGGTGAACGGGCGTTTCACGACCGAGCAACGCGCCATCTACGAGGTCGTCCTCGAGGCCCAGGAAGCGGCGCTTGCGGCAGTGGTCCCCGGCAATCACTGGAACGATCCGCATGATGCCGCGGTGGGCGTCATCGCCCGTGGGCTGCGTCGCCTCGGCATTCTCGAGGGTACGCCAGCGGCCATCGTGCGCAATGGTGACTACCGCCGCTTCTTCATGCACCGGACGGGCCACTGGCTTGGCATGGACGTTCACGATGTCGGCGATTACCGGGTGGGCGACCAGTGGCGGCTGCTGGAGCCGGGCATGGTCCTGACGGTCGAGCCCGGCATTTACATTGCACCGGGTACCCGCGGCGTCGACCGGTGCTGGCAGGGCATCGGTGTACGCATCGAGGATGACGTCCTGGTGACCGCGGCCGGTGCCGAGGTGCTGAGCCAGGCGCTGCCCAGGGAGCCAGACCAGGTCGAGGCGCTGGTGGGCCGCCTGGCATGAGCGTTGCGGTGGACTTCGATGTCGTCATCTCCGGTGGTGGCCTGGTCGGTGCCAGCCTCGCCTGTGCGCTGGCGGCATTGCCCTTGCGGGTGGCGCTGGTGGAGGCGGTGCCCTTCGCCAGCGCAGGCCAGCCCTCCTTCGATGAGCGCAGCATTGCGCTCTCGCGCACCAGCCGCATGATTCTCGCGGGCATCGGTGGCTGGAACGGCGCTGCTGCCACACCGATCCGCAGGGTCCACGTTTCCGAGCGCGGCCGTTTTGGCAGTGCGCTGATCAGCGCGGAGGAGCAGGGCGTCGATGACCTCGGCCATGTCCTGGCCAGCCGCGAGCTGGGCGCTGCGCTCTGGGCGGGTGTTCGTGCTGCCACCCGGGTCCGGGTGTTCTGCCCCGGCTCGCTCTCGGCTCCGGTGGCGACGGATGCAGCCATCCAGGTGAAGCTGCAGGACGACCAGGGATCCCGGGATATCAGCGCGCGGCTGCTGGTCATCGCTGATGGCGTGCACTCGGGCTTGCGCCAGGCACTGGGCATCGGGGCTGTGGAACGCAGCTACGACCAGACTGCCATCGTCGGCAATGTCGCCGTTGCCGGCATGCCGGGTGCCGATACGGCCTATGAGCGGTTCAGTGACGAGGGGCCGGCGGCCCTGTTGCCGTTTCGTGATGGCCGCCACGTATTCGTATTGGCACGCGCGCCCGCTGCTGCGGCGGCAGCGCTGGCGCGCGACGATGCCGGGTTCCTTGGGATTTTGCAGGCGGAGTTCGGCTGGCGGCTCGGTGAGTTCACGCAGGTCGGCCGCCGTACCGGCTATCCGCTGTCGCTGGTGCGTGCTGCGGCGCTGGCTGCGCCCCGCGCTGTGGTGATCGGCAACGCGGCCCAGGGTCTGCACCCTGTCGCTGCGCAGGGTTACAATCTGGGCCTGCGGGATGTCGCGACCCTGGCCGAGATCCTCGCGGATGTGGTGCGGGCTGGTGAGGATCCCGGTGCTGCCGCCGTATTGGCCCGCTATGTGGCCGCACGCCGTCGTGACCAGCGCAATGTCATCGCCTTCACCGATGGGCTCATCCGCCTGTTCGGTCTGGAGTGGCCGGGTGCCGGTGCCGGTCGAGGCGCCGCGCTGCTGCTGTTTGACGTGATGCCGCCGGCGAAGCGTTTGCTCGGGCGCCAGACCATGGGCATGGCAGGTGCGATGACGCGACTCGCGCGCGGGTTGCAGCCGTGAGTGCGCGCCCCTTTGATGTGGTCATCATCGGCGGTGGTCACACCGGGCTGGCATTTGCGCGTCTGCTCGAGGCGCTGGTCAGTCAGCAGCAGGCTCCCCTGTCGATCGCCGTCGTCGATGCCGCCCCGGCCCCTGCCGCCGTGGCGCCAGCGGCCGCAGGTTTGCGGGTGGTCGCCATCTCGCCTGCTTCACGTACGATCCTCGAGCGTTGCGCTGCCTGGCCGCCACTGGACTTGGCGCGCGTCGGTCCATACCACCGCATGGTGATCTGGCATCACGAAGGATCACCGGGTGGCGCGGCCAGCATCAGCTTTGACGCTGCCACCCAGGGCGTGGCGGAACTCGGTTATATCGTTGAGAACGACCTGCTGCGTGCCGCGCTCTGGCACGCGCCCGGCACGGCCGTGACGCTGCTGGCCGGAACCACGCCGACCGCAGTTGAGCTGGACGCCGATGCTGCCCGCCTGGTGCTGGACGATGGTACGCAGCTGCAGGCGCGGCTCGTGGTCGGTGCCGACGGCCACGCATCCTGGCTGCGCCGGACGCTTGGGGTTGGGCAGCAGGATCATGCGTATGGCCAGCACGCCGTGGTGGCGCATGTGGCGAGCGCCTTGCCGCATGCCGGGACTGCCTGGCAGCGGTTCCTGCCCGGTGGCCCCCTCGCCCTCCTGCCGCTGGCGGACGGGCGGGTCTCGCTGGTCTGGACCTGTCCATCAGCGCGGGCAGGTGAATTGCTGGCACTCTCTGATGCGGCTTTCGATCGTGAATTGACGGCCGCCTCGGCGGCAGTGCTGGGTGAGCTGCAGGTCACCACGCGCCGCGTCGCCTTTGAACTCAGCGCGGCGAATGCGGTGCAATACTCCGGCCTGCGTTTCGCCTTGATCGGCGATGCTGCGCACCGCGTGCACCCGCTGGCGGGGCAGGGTGTCAACCTCGGGTTGAGGGACGCAGCCGTACTGGCGCAGGTCCTCGCCGATCATCTGCGCCTGCCCGCGGCGGATCCTGGCGATCCGCTCGCCTTGCGGCGTTTCGAGCGCACGCGGCGCGGCGAGAATGCGCTCGTCATCGAGGCCATGACCTTGCTCGATACCGTCTTTTCCAGCGGCAGGCCGCACCTGGCCCAGGCGGCCGGTCGTGGCATGGGGCTGGTCGACCGGCTGGAGCCGGTCAAACGGCTCCTGGCCGGATTCGCCATGGGCCGGCGCGGTGACGTACCCCGCTGGGTCCGGCACGATTCACCGGCGCGTGGACCGCACTGATCGGCAGGGCGATATCAAGAGACTGCGCTCGTCGCCGTTGCTGGTGAGGCCAGCTGCCTTCGCGTAAGATCACGCGCCTGATCATGTGCGGCGCGTGGAAGGGGATCTGGCTGGCTGCCCAGGGCACACGCAGCCCGCTGGCGCCCGGCCACGGTCGCAGACAGGCCCTGAAGGGCGGCCGGTACGCCGGTCCACCAGCGAGGAGAAGGGCGAGCCCGGCGGCCCGCACCCCATCCTCCGGGTGTCAGGACAGAGGGGCGGCGAGCCACGGGTTTGCCGCCTTTTTTCATTCGGATGTCCACCATGTCGAAGCGCACGCCGCTGTATGACCGCCACCTCCGCACCGGGGGCCAGATGGTGCCCTTCGGCGGCTGGGACATGCCCCTGCATTACGGTTCGCAGATCAACGAGCATCACCAGGTGCGCCGGCACGCCGGCATCTTCGATGTCTCGCACATGACCGTCGTGGACGTTGCCGGTGGCGATGCCCTGGCGTACCTGCGCCGGCTGCTGGCCAATGACGTTGCGCGCCTGGCGCCTGGCCAGGCGCTCTACAGCTGCATGCTGAACGAGGCAGGCGGCGTCATCGACGACCTCATCATCTATCGGCGCGCCGCCGGTGCGGCTACGCCCTGGCGCGTCATCGTGAACGCGGCGACCCGCGACAAGGATCTGGCCTGGATGCAGGCGGCGGCCGGTGACGCTGACGTGAGCCTCCGGCCACGTGACGATCTGCTGATGCTGGCCGTGCAGGGACCGCAGGCTTGCGAGCTCGCCGCCCCGCTGCTGCCCGGCAGTCTCGCGGCGGGTGCGTCCGGCCTCAAGCCGTTCCACGCCATCGAGTCCGGTGATGCCTTCGTGGGCTGCACGGGATACACCGGTGAAGCGGGCTGGGAGATCCTGCTGCCGGTCCCGGCAGGGCTCGCTTTCTGGGATGCGGCGCTGGCGGCCGGCATCGTTCCCTGCGGCCTGGGTGCGCGCGACACGCTGCGCCTGGAAGCTGGCCTGAACCTGTATGGCCAGGACATGGACGAGCGCGTTTCGCCGCTGGTTTCGGGGCTGGCCTGGACGGTGGCCTGGGAGCCCGCGCAGCGCGGGTTCACCGGGCGTGCAGCGCTGGAGTGCGAACGCAACGCCGGACCGGCTGCGACCCTGGCCGGCGTGGTGCTGGCAGGACGTGGTGTCATGCGTCGGGATCAGCGGGTGAGTACCGCGCTCGGTGATGGCGTCATCACCAGCGGCGGCTTCTCACCGACCCTGAACCGTTCGATTGCCCTGGCACGCGTACCCGTGGGTGCCGCCGGGGCCTGTGAAGTGGAAATTCGCGGGGCGCTGCATCCGGCACGGCTGGTCCGCCCGCCTTTCGTGCGGCGTGGCCGCGTACTTGTGGATTGATGACACCAGCAATTGCTGCGGAGGAGACCAGACGATGAGCACAGTGCCAGGGGAGCTGCGGTACACCCGTGATCACGAGTGGCTGCGCCAGGAAGCCGACGGCAGCGTGGTGGTGGGGATCACCGACCACGCACAGCACCAGCTCGGTGAACTGGTCTATGTGGAGTTGCCGGAGGTCGGTGCGGAGCTGACAGCCGGACAGGGCTGTGCGGTGGTGGAATCCGTGAAGGCCGCCTCTGATGTCTACGCGCCACTGGCCGGCACCATCACGGCCGTGAATGCTGCGCTGGAGCAGGAACCAGGCCTGGTGAACACGAGCCCCTACACCGGGGGCTGGCTCTTCCGCATCGAACCGGCCGGGTCGCTCAGCGGGCTGCTCGATGCCGCTGCCTACCAGCAGTTCATCGACGCCGAAGGCTGAGCCCGGAGCCGCTGCCGTGCCGTTCATTCCACACACCACCCAGGACGTGGCGCAGATGCTGGACGCCATTGGCGCTGGCAGCATTGATGCGCTGTTCGACGAGATCCCGGCCAGCCTCAGCATTGCGGGGGTCGCCGCGGTCGGCGCCGGTCTCTCCGAGGCTGAAGTCACCCGGCTGATGCTCGATCGGGCGGCCCTCGACGGTCGCCCGCTCTGTTTCATCGGCGCCGGTGCCTACGATCACTACATCCCGGCGGCCGTCTGGGAGATCGCCACCCGCGGCGAGTTCTACAGCGCCTATACGCCCTACCAGGCCGAGGCCAGCCAGGGCACGCTGCAGCTCATCTACGAGTACCAGTCGATGATCGCGAGCCTTACGGGACTCGCGGTCGCCAACGCGTCGATGTACGACGGTGCCACCGCCTTCGCCGAGGCCTGCCTCATGGCTGTGCGCGCCAACCGCAAATCCAGCTCGCGCCGCGTCCTCACCACGCGGGCGCTGTCACCGGCGTTCCGTGCCGTGGCGCGCGGCATGCTGGCCGGGCAGGGCATTGAACTCGTGGAGCTGCCGCTGCATGCCGGTTGCACGGATGCGGGCGCGCTGCAGGCCGTTGCCAGCGAAGACTTTGCTGCCCTCGCCATCCAGCAGCCGACATTCCTGGGTACGCTGGAAGCCGTAGACGAGCTGACCGACTGGGCGCATGCGCGCAACATGCTCGTCATCGGTGTCGCCCATCCGCTGCTGCTCGCGCTGCTGAAGCCGCCGGGCAGCTGGGGGAGCGCTGGCGCCGACATCGCCTGCGGCGAGGGGCAGCCGCTCGGCATCCCGCTGTCTTCCGGCGGGCCGTACTTCGGCTACCTGACCTGCCGCGAGGCGCTGGTACGGCAGATGCCGGGCCGCATCGTCGGGCGTACCCTCGATGTCGACGGCCGCAGCGGCTTCACGCTGACGCTACAGGCCCGCGAGCAGCACATCCGCCGTTCGAAGGCGACTTCGAACATCTGCACCAACCAGGGGCTGATGGTCACGGCCGCGACGATTTTCATGTCGCTGCTGGGCGCCGAGGGACTGCGCCGCGTGGCTGCCCAGTGCCATGCGAATACACGCAGCCTGGCGACGGCACTCGGCGCATTGCCGGGCGTTTCGCTTGCTTTCCAGGCTTTCTGCCACGAGGCAGTGCTTGTCTTCGACCGGCCGGTGGCACCACTCCTGGCGGGGCTCTCCGCCGCCAACATCCTCGGCGGTTATGATCTGGTCACGGAGTACCCCGAGCTGGGTCATGCACTGCTGGTCTGCGCCACGGAGATGCGCAGTGCCGCCGATATCGACACCTACGCCCGCACCCTGGCTGGCCTGCTTGACCAGCAACCAGCCTGAGGATCCCGATCATGCTGACTGAACCGGTCATCTTCGAGCATTCCCGCCCTGGCCGGCGTGCGGCCTCCCATGCACCTGCTGCCGTCGCCGACATCGCAGGACTGCCAGCCACGGCCCTGCGCAGTACGCCACCCCTGCTGCCGGAAGTCTCTGAACTGCAGGTGGTGCGCCACTTCACCCGGCTGTCGCAGCTGAATTTTTCCATCGACACGCACTTCTATCCGCTCGGCTCCTGCACGATGAAGTACAACCCGCGGGCGTCGAACCGGCTGGCGATGCTGCCGGGCTTCCTCGCCCGCCATCCGCTCGGCCCGGAAGAACACGGCCAGGGGTTTCTCGCCTGCATGTACGAACTGCAGGAGATGCTCAAGGCGGTGACGGGCATGACCGGCGTGTCGCTGACGCCGATGGCGGGCGCCCAGGGTGAATTTGCCGGCGTCGCCATGATCCGCGCCTACCACGAGGCGCGGGGTGATGTGGCGCGCCGCGTGATCATCGTGCCCGATGCCGCCCACGGCACCAACCCGGCGACGGCAACGATGTGCGGTTACGAAGTGCGCGAAATTCCCACGGACGCGCAGGGCGACGTCGATCTCGAGGCCTTGCGTACCGCGGTTGGCCCCGACACGGCAGGCATCATGCTCACCAACCCCTCGACGCTCGGCGTGTTCGAGCGGCGCATCGGCGAGCTCGCGGCGATCGTCCACAAGGCCGGCGGCCTGCTCTATTACGATGGTGCCAACCTCAATGCGATCCTGGGCCGTGCGTTGCCGGCCACCATGGGTTTCGACGTGGTGCACATCAACCTGCACAAGACCTTCTCGACGCCTCACGGTGGCGGTGGGCCCGGTGCCGGTGTCGTTGCGGTAAACGAGTTGCTCGAGCCCTATCTGCCCGTGCCCATCGTCGGCCTGCGTGATGGCCGCTACGCCTGGTTGACCGGGTGCGAGCGGCCGCACAGCATTGGCCGCCTGTCGGCGTTCATGGGCAATGCGGGCATCCTCCTGCGTGCCTATGTGTACATGCGGATGCTGGGCGCGGAGGGCATGCGGCGCGTCTCGGGCCATGCCACGCTCAATGCCAACTACCTGATGGCGAGGCTGCGGGCGGCGGGCTTCGAGCTGGCGTTTCCGCAGCGGCGGGCCAGCCATGAGTTCATCGTCACGCTGAAGGGCGTGGCGCGGGAGACCGGCGTCACGGCGATGGACTTCGCCAAGGCGCTCCTTGACCGCGGCTTCCACGCCCCGACCACCTATTTCCCCCTGCTGGTGCCCGAGTGCCTGCTGATCGAGCCGACGGAGACCGAGTGCCGCGAGGAGCTCGATGCCTTTGTGGCGGCACTGCTGGAGATCCGCGAACTCGCGCAGCGTGATCCAGCCGAGGTCAAGGCCGCGCCACGCCGCACACCGGTGCGCCGGCTCGACGACGTGCGCGCCGCCAGGGACCTCGACCTCACCTGGCAGAGCAAACCGCGGGCGCCGGCGGGCGCCTGACCCCATTTTCGAGGAGATTGCCCGTGTCCGTACTGATCTGCGGTTCCATCGCCTACGACAACATCATGGTGTTCCGCGGCCGCTTCCGCGACCACATCCTGCCAAACCAGATCCATATCCTGAACGTGGCCTTCCTGGTGCCGGAGATGCGCCAGGAGCTGGGTGGCTGCGCCGGCAACATCGCCTACAGCCTGCGCCTGCTCGGCGGCAATCCGCTGATCATGGCCACTGTCGGCCGTGATTTCGGCCGCTATCGCGTGCGCCTCGGTGAGTACAGCCTGGACGCACGTTACATCACGGAAATTCCCGATGCGCTGACGGCGCAGGCCTACATCACCACCGATCTCGACGACAACCAGATCACCGCCTTCCACCCGGGGGCCATGGAGTATGCGCACGTGAACTGCGTGCCGGTTGCGGCGGGCATCCGCATCGGTGTCGTCTCCCCGGACGGCCGCCAGGGCATGGTCGAACACGCTGCGCAGTTCGCAGCCGCCGGCATCCCCTGGATGTTCGATCCTGGCCAGGGGCTGCCGATGTTCGACGGTGAGGAGTTGCGCCGCTTCATCGACCAGGCGGCCTGGGTGACGGTCAACGGGTACGAAGGCCGGCTGCTCACCGAGCGGACGGGCTGGAGCGAGGAGGAAATAGCCCGGCGGGTCCGCGCCCTGATCGTCACCCATGGCGGTGAGGGCTCGGCCATCTTCACCGATGGCCGGCGTATCGACATCCCGGCGGTGGCGCCAGTGCGGATTGCCGACCCCACCGGCTGTGGCGATGCCTACCGCGCAGGGCTCCTCCACGGCATCGAGCGTGGCCTGTCCTGGGAAGAGACCGGGCGACTGGCCTCGCTCATCGGGTCGCTGAAGATTGCCGAGAAGGGCACGCAGAACCACCACTTCACGCCGGCTGCGCTGGCAGCCGCCTACAAGGCGACGTTTGCCCAGGCCATTACGCTGTGACGCATGCCGGTGGCAGGGTGCCCGTTGCGGCGCTGGCCAGCACGCTGCTGCCGGCCGTTGCGCTGCTCCTGCTGTCGGCGGCAGCGCTGGCAGCCGATGGCGAGAACGCCGAGTCGGCGGCCTGGCGCCGGACGCTCGAGCGTATTGCCTCGGGCGTGGTTGCCATCAAGGTGGACGCCACCCGCGCCTTCGACACCGAGTGGAACGAGTCGGCGCAGGCAACGGGCTTCATCGTCGATGCACGCAACGGACTGATCCTCACCAACCGGCATGTGGTCTCGGCAGGGCCGGTGCGCGCCGAGGCCCTGTTCATCAACCAGGAAGAGGTCGAGCTGACGCCGGTATACCGTGATCCGGTGCATGACTTCGGCTTCTTCCGCTACGACCCGGCGAAGCTGCGCTACA
>CAZQGA010000034.1:0-11945 GCA_964592735.1 uncultured Chromatiaceae bacterium
GCTCACGGTGCGCGGCGAGGAGGAGGATCTCGTGCGGGCACTGGAACTCGGTGCCGACGACTATCTCACCAAACCGTTCAGCCCGCGCACGCTCATCGCACGCGTCAGGGCGCTGCTGCGCCGTGCGGGCCTGGAGTCAGGCGGCCGGACTGAGGCAGGAGATGTCGAGCTCGATGCCGAGGCGTTGAGCCTGCGCATCGGTGTGAACCCCGCCGTGCGCCTGACCCGGCTGGAGTTCCGGCTGCTGCAACTGCTGCTCGCCCATGCCGGGCAGCCGGTACCGACCGACCGCCTGCTGGCCCATGTGTGGGGCCATAAGGGTGGTGGCGATCGCCAGGTGCTCAAGCAGCTCGTGCATCGCCTGCGGCTCAAGCTGGGCGAGGGCAGCGCGGCTGCGGATCGCATCGAGACGATCCCGGGCGTGGGCTATTGCCTGAATGTGGGAGCGCCGTGAGCCGTGTGTTGCCCGCGCGCGGGGTGCTGCGTCATCGCGACCTGGCCTTGTTCCTCTGCGGACGTTTCCTCTCCGCGATGGCCATCCAGATCCAGAACGTTGCCGTCGGCTGGCTGGTCTATGACCTGACGCATGATCCGCTGGCGCTCGGCCTGGTCGGGCTCGCGAGTTTTGCGCCTGCCATCGCGCTGGTGCTGGTGACGGGTCATGCGGCCGATCGCTGGGATCGCCGGGGCATCATGGTCGTGTGTTATCTCCTGACGATGCTGACGGCAGTCGGGCTCCTGGCCTGTGCCTGGCTGCGCGCACCGGTATGGATGATCTATGCCCTGGTGCTGCTCTTCGGCCTGAGCCGGGCCTTCGCCAGCCCGGCAGGGCAGGCGCTGCTGCCGAACCTGGTGCCGCCGGAGGAACTGGGAGCGGCCATTGCCTGGGGGTCTTCGGTCTGGCAGACAGCCACCATCATTGGCCCTGCGGTGGGTGGCATCCTTTACGGACTGGGTGAAGGCATCGTGTTTGGCGTCGCCGCCGCCTGTTATGCGGCGGCAGCCCTGTTCTTCGGCCTGGTGCGCCATCGCAGCCCGGTGGCTCCTGCTGCGGGCAAGACCGACTGGGCAACCCTGCTGGCGGGCCTTGGCTTCATCCGCTCACGCCCGGTGATTTTCGGGGCGATCTCGCTCGACCTCTTCGCGGTGCTCCTCGGTGGAGCAACGGCCCTGCTGCCCATCTACGCCCGCGACATCCTGCAGGTCGGCCCCAGTGGGCTTGGCCTGTTGCGCAGCGCACCCGCCGTGGGTGCCCTGGCGATGGCGCTTTATCTCGTGTGGCGGCCGCTGCAGCGACGCGCCGGTGTGCGCATGTTCCAGGCGGTCGCGCTGTTTGGCGTCGCCACCATTGCCTTTGGACTCTCGAAAGATTTTCTGCTCTCGCTGGGTTGCCTGACGGTGCTGGGTGCCGCCGACATGGTGAGCGTCGTGATCCGCCAGACGCTGGTGCAGGCGGAAACGCCCAACGTCATGCGGGGCCGCGTTTCCGCCGTGAACGCGGTCTTCATCGGCGCCTCCAACGAACTCGGTGAGTTCGAGTCCGGGACCGTGGCCGCACTCATCGGCACGGTGCCGACGGTGGTTCTCGGTGGGGCCGGCACCCTGCTGGTGGCCGCGCTGTGGGCGCGCTGGTTTCCGGCGCTGCGTACCCGCGACCGGCTGGTCTGACGGGCGGCAGCTTCTGCCTCAGGCAGGAAATTCCTGCGGGAATCGCTTGAGGCTCAGGAACAGCAGGGCGGCGATCACCAGGAATCCACCGAGCAGGTACAGGGTCTCGGTGTAGCCACCGAAATGTTGCACGGACATGGCCGTCAGCGTGGGGCCAAAACCGGCAGCGATGGAATAGGTGGCAAAGAACCAGGCGTAGATGGTGCTGAAGTACTTCACACCGAAATAGCGGCCCGCCAGGAAGGCTGAGGCATTCACCTCGGCACCCAGGGCGAGGCCAAGCAGTGCGGCGGCAACGAAGGCCATCGCGCCGCTGGCGCCACCCGCCAGCAGGGCGATGCCGACGATGGGACCGATGAGAAAGGCGCTCGCGACCCGCGAGGCGAAAAAGCGGTCCATGAGGAAGCCACCGGCCAGACGTCCGGCAATGAGCGCCGCCGAGACCACGGAGAACGCCAGTGCGGCACGCATCGGCTCGACACCCTGTGACTTCAGCAGCGGCACGAGGTGGAAGCGCAGGCTTTCGGTGCCGAGGGCGACCAGCAGGAAGGCGAGGAGCAGCACCCAGAAGCCGGGCTGGCGCATGGTCTGTGCCAGGGTAAAGCCGCTGGCCTGCCGGGTGGGCGCTGCCGCAGCAGCTGTGGCTTCCCGGCGTGGGGCATCCCCGTCCGGCTGCAGACCCATGCTGGCGGGCGATTCACGTACGACGAGTGCAACCGCCAGGAAGCCGATCACGGTTACTACGGCGGTGATGATCAGGTAAGCCGTCCGCCAGCCGTGTGCACTGATCGCCCACTGTGACAGCGGTGCCCAGGTCATGCCGCCAAGGCCGAGCCCGGCGAGCGTGATGCCGAGCGCCAGCCCGCGCCGGCGGTCAAACCACAGCGAGATGATGCGGCTGAAGGAGACGTGCGAGGTACCAAGGCCCACCAGCGCCACCACGATGTAGCGCCCGTACAGCCCGGCCAGGGAGTCCAGGGTGGAGAGGGATGCGAAGACGATGCCCTCGAGCACGAAGGAGATGAGGATCATGCGCTTGGCGCCGAAGCGGTCGATCAGCATGCCAATGAAGGGCGAGGCAATGGTGACCGTCAGCGTGGCGAGGAATACAGCCGTGAAGATCTGTGTCTGCGTCCACTGGAACTCTTTGAGGAGCGGGCCGAGGAAGATGGGGAAGGTGCCCGTCAGGACGCTCGTCAGCCCGCAGGCCATGCCGATGCAGCAGGCGATGGCGACATACCAGCCGTAGAAGATCTTGCCCATTGCCTGTTTCCCGCTCCACACGGCTGCTGCAGCCGACCCCGCGCGGAGTATACGCCAGGACTTCGCAGCCCGGCGTCGCCGCGCCTGATCAGCACGGGATGGGGTTGTACCGTCCCCTGCCGGGTTGTGCCCTGATCAATAGCCGCGCTGCGCATCCACCGGCGAAAGCAGCTTCTCCCCCGCCACGTAGCGGCGCAGGTTTTCCTGGAGGATGACCATGAGACGGGGGAACATCCGGTCCGAGTTGGCGGCGACGTGCGGGGTGATGATGACGTTTGGCATCTGCCACAACGGATGATCCGCGGGCAGTGGTTCCGGCTCGGTGACGTCGAGTCCCGCACCGGCGAGGCGGCGCTCCTGCAGGGCCGAGACCAGGTCAGCGGTGACGACGCTGCGGCCGCGACCGACATTGATGAAGTAAGCCGTCGGCTTCATGACAGTGAAAAACTTCGCATCGAACAGGCCGGTCGTCGCTGGCGTCAGTGGGGCGGCGTTGATCACCACGTCGGCAGTGCTGGCCAGACGCAGTAGTGCATCGGGTCCGCCGACTTCGTCCACATGCTCCGGCAGCTTGCCCTCGCTGCTGCTGCGGGTTGCCACCACGCGCATGCCGAGCGCATGGGCCCGCTGGGCGATCTGGCTGCCGATGCCGCCGAGGCCGACGACCAGCAGCGTCCTGCCCTCGAGTTCCCAGAACTGGCTGGACGGCACCAGTTCCTTGTTCCAGCGGCCGCTCTTCTGGTCGGGCAGGTACAGGTACAGGCCCCGCGTGAAGGCGAGCAGCATGCCGAGGGCGTGCTCGGCGATTTCCGGGCCGGAGACACGTTGCATGTTCGTCAACAGGAGCTGGCGTTCGCTCACGGCCGGGATCGCCACGCAGGATTCGCTGCCGGCGGAGAAAAGCTGGATCCATAATGCGTGCGTTGCGGCTTGCACCACCTCCGGGGTGCAGATGCCGATGAGGGCATCGGCGTCGCCTGCGGCAGCGACGGCTTCCGCATCCGTCTTTGCCAGTACCAGTTCGACACCGGGGGCTGCCTGCTGCAGCGCAGACAGCAGGCCCGGGAAATTCCCGCGAACCACGATCTTCCCTGGCCGGTGCCAGCGTGGATCCTCGCGCACGGCTGTCGCGCTCTCGCGCAGTCCAAGCGTCGCGATCAGCCCGGTTGCCCGTGGCGTGGGCGCTTCCGCCGCGCTGGCCGTGGCCACAAGGAACAGCACGGTCGTGAATACGCAGGCACGCATGAGCAACTCCTCCAGGAAAGTCCAGCACATGATACCGCCCGGAAGCGGGGCCTCCGGACAAGGCGAATAACGTGGAACGACTTCGGAGACCTTGCCGCAAGGGCGGGTCACTGCGCATGAACTCGTCCCGGCATCATCAGGATGCGCCAGGATCCTCGATCAGCTCCAGCCACTCGCCCACCGCGCCCTCGATCACCGCCACGCGCCGTCCGCCGTAGGCCACACCCGGCAGTGCCCGCGGCGGCGCGCGCATCGCCACACCCCCGGGCCGCAGGGCTTGCAGCGCTTCGAGACTGCGCACGATGAAACTCACCATCGACATGCCTGGCGGCAGTTGTCCCGGTTGGCGTTGGCGCGGGCCGACGGTTTCCGGGAACTCATCCATCTCGAGCAGGAAGCGCCGGCCCGGGATGCGTGCCACCGCCGTGGGGAACACCGTCCCCGGTGGTGCCTCGCAGAGCATCGCCAGGATCGAGTTGACGAATGGCGTGCGCTCCATGATGCGATGGCCCAGCACCCCGGCGTAGAACTCGTGCATGCGTGCGGAGGCCGGGCCGCCGATGGTGCAGATGAACGGCCGGTCGACCCAGGAATGCGCCTGCTTCAGGCCGTAGCGGCTGCCGCCGGGCAGGAGCCGCGTGAAATAAATGAGTTCCCCGGAGGGGCCGATCACCTGCATCGCCCGCGGTGCGTTCGGCCGGGGATAGAGGTCGCCGGGCCCGCCGAGCCGGCGAAATCCCGTGCCCGCCAGGCGCCGGGCGAGGGCATCGGTGTCCTGCACCAGGAGTTCCGTGGCGGTCCAGCCCCAGCTCGCCGGCGGGCCGTGGCCGCGGCTGCCGGTTTCCACGAAGCGCAGGAAGCAGTGCTCGCCGCTCGCCGGCTGCAGAAGCGCAAAGCGCTGGCCGGCGGCAGCCGGTGTGCCCCAGGCTGCACAAGTGACTGCATCGAGCGTGCCGTGCTCCACGACCGCGTAGCCCAGGATCCGTGTCCAGTGCGATACGGCGACCTCGAGGCTTGCCACGCAATGCGTGACGATGGCGATGCCACGCAGGAATTTCGCGCCGCCCTCGCCGGCGATGATGTCACCCGCCACCGTGGTTCCTGCGTCCATCAGTCGTCCTGCCACTCCAGTGGCTCCTCCTGCATGAGCGCAACCTGCTCGCGTAACGAGAGCACGTGCTCGTCCCAGAACCGCCGGGTATTGAACCACGGGAAGGCGATCTTGAAGGCCGGGTCCTCCCAGCGCCGCGCCAGCCAGGCCGCGTAGTGCATGATGCGCAGCGTGCGCAGGGCTTCGATGAGGTGCAGCTCCAGCGGGTCGAACTCGCGGAACTCCGTGTAGCCCGCCAGCAGGCGGGAGAGCTGTGGCGTCTGCTCTTCACGGTTGCCGGAGAGGAACATCCACAGGTCCTGTACCGCCGGCCCGGTCAGCGTGTCGTCGAGGTCGACGATGTGGACCTGCTCGCCGAGCACCAGCACGTTGCCCGGGTGAAAGTCGCCGTGCAGCCGCAAGAGGCGTGGTGTGCCGGCGCGCTCGAAGCAGGCATGCACGCCGTCGAGCGCATGGGCGCAGACGCCTGTGTAGGGCTCGCGCAGCTCGGCCGGCAGGAAAGCGCCCGCCAGCAGAAAGTCACGCGAGGCCTCGCCGTAGCTTTCCAGGCCGATCCGCATCCGATGACGGAATGCCCGGCGGGCTCCCTGCAGGTGGATGCGGGCAACGAGGCGGCCGAGCTGCTCGAGGAGCGCCATGTCGTCGAGCTCCGGCGCACGTCCGCCGTGGCAGGGATAGACGGCAAAACGGAACGCACCGCGCAGCTGCAGCGTGCGTCCGTCATGCACCAGCGGGGGAACCACCGGCACCTCCGCTGCAGCGAGTTCGAGGGCAAAGCCGTGTTCCTCGATGATGGCCTCATCGCTCCAGCGGCCGGGCCGGTAGAACTTCGCGACCACCGGCGGCGCGCCTTCGAGCCCGACGCGATAGACCCGGTTCTCGTAGCTGTTCAGGGCAAGCAGCCGCCCGTCGCAGGCCAGTCCGAGGCTTTCGACCGCCGCGATGATGTCGTCGGGGGTCAGCTCCTGGTAGGCGAGGGCCGGATCCCGGGCTGTGGATGGGTTGCGGGCCATGGGGAGCGGGAGTCTACCGGAAAAGGCACGGTGAGCTCGCGTGGCCGGCATGTGCCGGTGTGGCGCAAGGGTTTGCTACGATCTGCCGATGAGAATCGACGTCATCCTCGAGTCCAGGTTGTCGCCCGGGCAGATCGCCGGGCTCGGACAGCTGGCCGAGCGTTGCGGACTTGGCGCGGTATGGGTATCGAACATGACCGATGCCCGTGATCCATTCATCAACTTCGTCGAGCTGGCGCGCACCACCAGCCGCATCCGTCTCGGCCCCATTGCAGTCAGCCCCTTCGAGCTGCATCCGCTGAAGATGGCCAGTTCGCTGCTGACGCTGAATGAGATCGCCGGTGGGCGGGCGCAGATCGTCGTGGGCGCCGGCGGTGGCACGGCCACCGCCATCGGTGTCAAGCCGGTGCGCGTGGTACGCGCCGTGCGCGAGTGCGTGGAAATTCTCAAGGCAGCCGCCACCGGCAAGCCGGTACGCTACCAGGGCGAGATATTCCGCGTCGGCTGGTACAACCCCTCCTGGGTGCAAAGTGCTCCGCCGGTGATCTATGCGGGTGCCAATGGCCCGCAGATGCTGAAGGCGGCACCGCGCTACGCTGATGCGGTCATGGTCAGCGATTTCGTGCCGGAGCACGTGGAGCGCAGCCGCGCCATCATCGACGCCACGCTGCGTGAGGGCAGGCGGGAGCCTGGCGACTTTCCGATGAGCAACTTCTGGGCCTGGCACGTCAAGGAGAGCCGTGCAGAGGCCGCGCGTGAGGCGCGCACCTGGCTCACGGTGCGGGGGACCCTGTATCCGCCGTACATCAATGATGTGCTGGAGCCGGATGAAGCGGCGATCGTCAACGCCAATATCAAGGCCTTCATCCGCGCCTACAACCGCAAGTCGGACGTCGTCGAAGGCGTGCCGCCGGAGATCGTGCAGAAGCTGGTCGATCGCTGCACGTCGGCTGCGCCGCTGGCGGAAATCGATCGTGAGATCGAGAGGTTGCGCAAATTCGCCCGCGCGGGTCTCAGTGAAATTGCCTTGCGGATCTATGAGGATCCGGCCGGGACGATCCGCATCCTCGGCGAGCGCGTGGTGCCGGCGCTGGCCTGAGGGCGCGGTGCGGTCGGCTATTGCTGCCAGGCTGCCGCCACCGCAGCTGTGCGTTCGACCTGCCCTGCCTGCTGCAGGATCCACTGCTGGCGGCGCTGGACATAGCGCGTCGGCCGCGCGACGCTGAAGCGCACCGGGTTGGGCAGCACGGCGGCGAGCAGGGCGGCTTCCTCCCGGTTCAGTCGTGCGGCAGGCTTGCCAAAGTACGCCTGGGCGGCGGCTTCGACGCCGAACACCGTGGGGCCGAACTGCACCACGTTCGCATAGAGTTCGAGGATCCGTTCCTTGGGCAGCAGCATCTCCAGCCAGGCGGTGAACCAGGCCTCAATGCCCTTGCGCAGCCAGCTGCGGCCCGGCCACAGGTAGAGATTCTTGGCGAGCTGCTGCGTGATGGTCGAGCCGCCCCGGGTGCTGCGGCCACGCTGGTTGTGGCGCAGGGCCTTGCTGATCGACTCGAGGTCAAAGCCGTGGTGGTCGAGGAATTTCTGGTCTTCGGCAGCCATGAAGGCCTCGGGTACACGCGGGCTGATGGCCTTGCGGGGCATCCATTGATAACGCAGTGCGCCCGCTTGTGCCGGTTTCCCGGCCCAGGTGATGAGCATGAAACTCGTCGTCAGTGGCGGCAGCCAGCGCAGGGGCAGCACCAGCGCCGCTGTACCCAGCGTGATGATGGCGACGGTGCGCAAGGCGAGCCGGGCGATGCCCGGTCGCCTAGCCACAGGAGGTGGCAGCTGGCATGAGCGGCCTGAATGGTGATGGCAGCGGATTCCGGCGGAAACTTAGCCGAGCATGCCGGTAAACGCCAGCAGCGCCGGGGTCAGCCCGTGGTGACGCTTGACGGGCGTGCGCCCGTGCGACTCGCCTGTTTGGCGCGGTAGAGGGCCTGATCCGCCAGTTCGACCAGTTGTTCTCCACTCATCTGCCGGCCCGGGGCACACCAGGCGATGCCTGTGCTGATGTTGACTGCCACCAGCCCGGATTTGGTCCTGAGCGGAAATTCGGTCATGCGCTGGCGCACGCGCGTGGTGATGCGCTCGACTTCCTCTGCGGAAATTCGCTGGAAGATGACCAGGAACTCGTCACCACCGTAGCGGCACACCGCGTCGCCATCGCGCACGTTGCTCACCAGGGTGGCTGCAACCTTGCGCAGCACCTGGTCGCCGATCTGGTGGCCGCTGCTGTCATTGATGGTCTTGAAGCGGTCGACATCGATCATGCAGACGGCAAGGCCTGCTTTTTCCTCCGCTGCCTGTGCAGTTGCCAGCGCAAGGAGTTCTTCGGCGGCGCGCCGGTTCCAGACCCGGGTCAGCGCATCGATCATCGCGCTGCGGCGGGCCAGGTCCAGCTTGCCGACGATCTGCGCCTGGGCATCGCAGAGTTCCGCGGCCAGGAATTCCCGCTGGGCGAGTTCGCCGAGGTCACGCAGGGCCTGCACGTCAGCCGGCGACATCTGCCGTGGTGTGCAGTCATACACGGCCAGGGTGCCCGCGACGATGCCATTGCGGTCGCGGATGGGAAGCCCGGCATAGAAGCGGAAATGCGGCTGGCGCTCGACCAGCGGGTGGCGGGCGAATCCGGCGTCGAGGCGGGTATCCTCGACAATGACGAGTTCACCCTGCGCGAGGGTGCGGCTGCAGAAGCTCTGGCTGACAGGGATTTCCTGGACGTTCCAGCCCTGTATGGACTTGAACCAGAGCTTGTCCTGGTGACACAGTGCAATGGCAGCTGCCGGGACTCCGAGTGCTTTTTGGGCCAGCCGGGTCAGGCGGTCGAAGCGGGCGTCGATGGGGGTATGGAAGATCGCCAGCGAGTGGATATCGGCCAGTCGCAGGGTTTCTGTCGAGGCAAATGGACGCTCGAGCACGGGCGTGGACCTTTCTCCAGGGGGACGCCAGCTGCCGGATTCTAGGCTGTGGGCATAATCCGGGTCGGGATACCGGTCACAGTTTGTGACCGGCGCGCGCCGGCTTCGGTTATCCCGGATGGCGGCAGGCGCGGCAGTCCGGGATCGTCAACGGCTGTTTTGCCTGTGCTGGCTTGCGGCCCATGACCGCCATCGAAATTCTCAGAAACGAGCACGCGGTAGTCCTGGAGGCTGTCGAGCTGCTGGAGCAGCATACGCAGGAAATCCAGGCCGGCCGGCCGGTGGGTGCGGAATTTGCCCGATGGATGGTGGCGTTCATCCGCGAGTTTGTGGATGACACACACCACGCGAAGGAAGAAGGCGTGCTGTTCCGGATGCTGCTGTCGCATGGTCTGGCTGCGGATGCCGCGCCCCTGGCCGGGACGTGGGCGGATCATCGCGCCAACCGGGAGCTGGCGACAGCGATGGAGCGTGCACTGGATCGTGGCGACAGCGCGGCCTTCGTCGCGGCGGCGCTGGCCCTCGGCCGCCTGCTGAGGCGGCATTTTGCCGTCGAGGATGCGTCCGTATTCACCCTCGCCGAGGATCTGCTCAGCCAGGAGGAGGACGCGCAGGCTGTGCAGGCCTTTGGCCGGGTGGTGCAGGAACGCGGCGGCGTGCTCGTGCGGCAGCGCCATCTGGCCGCCATCGAGCGCTGGCGTGGCGACTTCGCCAGCAGGCTGCCGTCCGGCGCCTGACGCTGGCACCGGACAGCAGCCCCGGGGACGATCTCAGGCAGCCTGGCGGTCTGCGCCTCCAAGGGTCTCGGCACCGAGCGTCGGGCCGGCAGTCTGGGGTGCTGCAACCGGGACCGGCATCGCCCGCGGTGCCGGCCTGGCGTTCACCAGCGAGAGATACAGCGCGGCGACGTAGGGCACCGACTGGACAAGCAGCACGGCCACCCACAGCTGTACCTCGCCATAGCCAATGCCGTACTTCGCGGCGACCGCGACTGCGCCAAGCCACAGGCCGAAGAGGATCAGCGACTCCTCGCGTGCCGCCAGGATGGCGCGCACGAAGGCGGGCTTGTCCTCGGCCTTCGGCGTGCGGAAGAACGGCGCATTGGACGTATACATGCCCTTGAGCATCGCCCGCGCGATGCTGTGGGTGAGCGCTGTCGCGGCCACCGCCGCGCCGAGACGCTGGCGCCAGCTGCTCGGCACATGCAGGGTGTACAGCCAGAGCGAGTGGACCATCTTGAAGGCGAACATGCCGATGCTCGGCACGAGAAATGCGGCGATCGGGAACTCGAACGTGCGCGGCCTGGCCAGCAGCCCCACAGTCCAGAACAGCGCCGCCACCGTGAACAGCAGCTGCAGGCCATCGGCGAACCAGGGTGCCCAGCCGGTCAGGAAGTGGAAGCGCTGTCCAGCGGTCAGCGGATTACGGTTCCAGGGCAGGAGCTCGCGCCAGTAGCGCTTGAGGATCTGCACCGCACCATAGGCCCAGCGATAGCGCTGGCCCTTGTAGCCGGCGAAGGACTGTGCAGTCAGGCCGCGACCGAAGACGTGGTTGACGTAGACAGAGTGGTAGCCATTGGCCATCAGGCGCAGGCCGAGCTCGGCGTCCTCGCAGATGCACCACTCGGCCCAGCCGCCGAGGCTGGTCAGGGCTGCCTTGCGGATCATCGTCATCGTGCCGTGCTGGATGATGGCATCGCGCTCGTTGCGATGGACCATGCCGATGTGGAAGAAGCCCGTGTACTCGAAATTGCACAGCTCCTGGAAGCGGTCACCCTGCCAGTCGCGGTGGTCCTGCGGTGCCTGCACGAAGCCCACGGTCGGATCGGCGAAATACGGAGCGAGGCTGGCCAGCCAGTTGCGCTCGACGATGTAGTCGGCGTCCACCACGGCAACCACTTGTGCGTCGGCTGCGGTCTGCTGGAGGCCGAAATTGAGCGCACCCGCCTTGAAGCCCGGCCATTTGCCGAGCGTGAAGAAGCGGAACTGCGCGCCAAGCTGCTCGCAGTGTGCCTGTACCGGCTTCCATGTCGCCTCGTCGCGGCTGTTGTTGTCGATCACCAGGACTTCGAAGTCCGGGTAGTCGAGGCGGGCGAGGCTGTCGAGGGTCTCGATGACGAGCTGTGGCGGCTCATTGCAGATGGCGACGTGGATCGACACCTTGGGATGGTGGGTGGCCTCATCGGCGGCAAGCGGCTGGAACTGGCGCCGCAGGCGGCGCAGCCAGGTCATCTCGGTCAGTTCCAGGCCATTCACCAGCATGACCAGCACGATCAGCAACTGGGCGGGCAGCAGCACGCTCCACATGAATGTGGCGCCTGCGCTCATGTACTCGGTGAAGGGTACGAAGGCAGCCCAGGTGACCAGTGAAGACACCAGCTGGATCAGGAACGCGAAGAACAGCCGGCCACGGCTGCGCAGTTCCCGCCAGCGGGTCACGAACCAGACCATCGGCAGGAAAGCGATCAGCACCGCGAAGGCAGCCTGGGCGGGCCACCAGCTGTTCTCCACGACCGGGCCGCTCATGGTGAATTTGGCCTGCCGATCGGCATCGAGCAGGCCCCAGTAGGCACCGACGGTACCTTCGATGCCGCGCTTCCAGGGCTGGTACTGGCTCCCAGAAAGGGATGGCCTCATTCGCTCCCGGAGGGATTTCGACAACTTTGCCTGGCCCGATCCGCAG
>CAZQGA010000035.1:0-11615 GCA_964592735.1 uncultured Chromatiaceae bacterium
GGACCTCGCGCGCTTCACGCCCCGGTCCGAGGTGGCAGCGCGCCTGCGCGCGGAACTGGGCCTCGCGCGTTTCCGGCAGTGGGTGGGCATGGTTGCGACGCTCTCCGCGTTCAAGGATCACGAGGCCTTCCTGGCGATGGCGGTGCGGGTGGCCACCGAGCGGCCGGACACCGGCTTCCTGGTGATTGGCGACGGACCGCGGCGTGCGACGCTCGAAACCCTGGCCGGCCGCCTGGGCATCGAGCGGCAGGTGGTATTCGCCGGTCACCGCAGTGACGTCGATACCCTGACTGGGCTGCTGGACGTGGCCTGCCTGTTCACCAACCACCGGATCATCGACGAGGGCCTGCCCAACGCGGTGATGGAGGCGATGGCTTGCGGTGTGCCGGTGGTGGCCACCCGCGGTGGCGGCACGCCGGAGCTGATGACCGACGGCGTCGAGGGCTACCTGGTGACCGACAACGATCTGAACGAGAGCAGCGCACGGGTGCTGGCTCTGCTCGGGGACGAGGCGCTGTGCCGGGAGATGGGCGCGAAAGGTCGTGCCCGGGCCGAAGCGCAGTTCAGCCTGGCGGCCTGCGTGGCCGCCTATGAGGACCTTTACGCGAGCCTGCTGCGCAGGCGCTGATCAGCCGCGATCCGCGCCCGGCGTGATCTGTGAGGGGCGGGCAAACCTGGCGCGCAACACCTGCCAGACGAAGCGCGGCAGCGCAGCCTGGCGCAGTGCGCGGCGCGGCTCGGTGACGAGCCGGTAGAACCACTCGAGGTTGGCGCGCCGCAGCGGGCTTGGCGCACGGCGTACCCGCCCGGCGATCACGTCGAAGGTGCCGCCCACGCCCTGGCAGACGCGCACACCGGGCAGTTGCGGCAGGTACTTCTCCATCCAGAGTTCCTGCCGTGGGCTGCCAAGCGCCACGAAGAGCACGTTGGCGCCGGAGCGGTTGATGGCTTCCACCAGCTCAGTCATGCGGGCTTCTTCGACGTAACCGTCCCGGTGACCGACGATGGCGATGCCCGGGTGCTGGCGGCGCAGCTCCGCCACCGCCTGGGCGTTGACCTCCGCACTCGCGCCGAACAGGAAGAGCCGGTAGCCGCGCGCGGCGCTCACCGCGCAGATCGCCGGCATCAGTTCGGCACCGGGCACGCGCGTGACCGTCTCGCCCCAGAGCAGGCGGATGGCATAGACCACACCGATGCCGTCAGGGATCACCAGCCCGGCATCCGCCAGCGCCCGGCGCAGCACCGGGTCGGACTGGGCCTTGATGACCTTCTCCGGGTTGATGGCGAGCACGGTCTGCGCCCGGTCGCCCCGCACCATGGCATCGACCACCTCGAGACTGCGGGCCATGTCCACGCAATCCACCGGGACACCGAGTACGTTGACGCGCTTGGGAATCGGCATGGGCCTGGTTGTTCTGGGTTCAGCGCTTCGGCTTCAGGAGGGCTCCATTCTGCACGGAGCCGCGGCGGCTGGCGACCGACCCGTGCCCGGTTCGGAGGATACGGTCGACTCCTGGTGGGGCCAGGACGCCGGCCGGGTCAGGATGATCCCAGGCCGACACCACCCGCAACGCGAGCCTCCAGTCGCCCCAGCTCATCGAATCGCTCCGCCGGACTGCTGCCCGGATCCAGCCAGAGCAGCGTCAGCAGGCGGCGCTCCCGGCTGCCGGGCAGGGTGATTTCCAGCGTGTCGCAGGCTTCCCGGCTGGCGTAGTGGCGTGAGCGCCAGCCGGCAGGGGGGTGCGCACTGCCGTGGTGGATCAGGCCTTCGCCGCCGCGGATGCGCAACGGCAGGGGTGCCCGATTGGCAGGCCGCAACTCGAAACCGCCGGTAGTGGCCACCAGCGGGCAGCCGGCGTGCCAGCGCACGCGGACGGGTTCGGTCGTCGTGCCATCGAGCCAGTCCCAGATGGCGAGGTAGCGCCCGCGCCGGTAACTCAGCCCGCGCCAGTGGGTGATGCCGAAGCGGCGCCAGCCGTCGGTGTGGGCGAGGAGCAGCACGCTGTCGTCGCGGAACTCGGCGAGCGCCAGCGTGCAGCGGTAAGGATCCTCCCAGAGGAAGGCGGCAAGCTGCCGTGCGGGGTCGGCATCGGCGACGGTAGCGATGTTGTGTGCACGGCTGCCACGAAAGTAGTGGCGCTCTTCGGCGTCGCCGCCGTACTGGCCGGTGCCGGGATCGATGAGCAGGGCCTCGCCGTCGAGATCGAAGAGCACGGCGAGCGCATCGGCATGGCCGTGACCGAAAGCCGGCGGCATGCCGAGTGGGTTGTGCAGGAACACCAGGCGGTCACCGCCATCGAAACTCGCCACCGTGAGCCCGGCCTGCGGGAAGCTCCGCTGCCGCGCTGCTGCGGGCCTGTCGCGCCAGGACAGCCGCAGCCCCGGGCTGAGCGCCCAGCCATCGTCGGTATCGCCGATGCGGGGCAGATCCGCTGGGCCACTGGCCAGTGCACTGAGGAAGTCGCGGGCGCGTGCCACGGCGGCATCCACCGCGGGAATGGGCGTCTCGCCCAGGTGAGCGAGGAGCGCCTGGGCGAGGCCGAGCAGGTCGGTGATGAAGAGCAGGTACCAGCTGGCCTGCTCGAGCCCGCCGCCGTCGGGGAGTACCTGGCGTGCGGCCTCGGCGGCGAGCAGACGCCGGGCGCTGTACTGCCAGCTCACCGCGGCCGGGCATTCGGGCAGCAGCAGCCCCGCATAGAGCAGGCCCACGGCTTCGGCGATGGTGTGGTTGCCGGCGGAGGAATAAAGCGAGAGGTGCTGCTCGATGTGCCAGGCATGGCTCACCAGCAGCCCGGCAACACGTCCGCGGGTCGCCGGGGAGAGCCAGGCGCGGCTGAGGTCGAAGGCGTGGCAGAGGCTCACCACGCGCAGCGCTTCCTCCATCGCCGAAAGGTAATTCACACCCTCGCCCGGTGGGTTGGCGTTGCACCAGTCCTCGAGCTGGGCTTCGACCAGCGCCACCGCCCGTCCCCGTTGTTCCGGGTGGTCCGCGGCGATCAGCGCGAGGCCGAAGAGCTGCTGGAAGCGATTCACTTCCCAGGTGATCCGCACGTCGCCGTGGGGATTGCCGGGCCGGTAGCTGATCTTCGCGGATGCGCCGCGAGGCCAGGCGCTGGCCGTGAAGGGATCCGTATGCCAGGTGTCGCCACCGGGCTGCCAGGGCACCCAGCGGCCGAAGCAGGGCAGTTCGCCGGCAAGGAGATGGGCGGCTTCGCCTGCGTCCTGCTGTAGCGCTGGGTGGAAGAGCAGGGTCGCGTTGCTCGTGAGGAAACCGCCGTTGCGGGCTGCGCGTGTGAGCGGGTCGCCGGCTTGCGGCCAGCGATTCCCGCTCGGCAGGTAAGCGCGCAGCATCTGGTGGCCGCGGTAGGCCATCTCCGCCAGCGTCATCACGCGCAGGCGCCGCCACAGCCAGAGCAGGCGGTCGCGGCGGTTCACGGCCGTGGGCCGCCGGGGGCATTGCGGGGACAGGGACGGTGAGCGGCCAGGTGCATGGGCTTCAGCGCAGGTACAGGCGGTACCACTCCTGGAAGGAGAGCAGCGCGTAGATGAGTGCGGAGTGATCCTCCAGCCCGGCGACATGGCGCTCGACGAGGTCGCGGGCCGCGGCCGGTTCCACGCGGGCGGTATCGGCGAGCAGCGGCAGGTCGAGCAGGCCGAGCGCCCGCTCGCGGTCGCCGAAGAGGCTGCGGATCGGCATCGCAAAGCCCGCCTTCTTGCGGTCGATGACGTAGGCCGGCACGCGGTCGCGGAAGGCGTCTTTCAGGATGCGCTTGGCGCGGCCGCGGTTGCTGAGCTTGAACGTGCGCGGCAGCGACCAGGCGAATTCCACCACGCGATGGTCGAGGAAGGGCACGCGCATCTCCACCGAGTTTGCCATCGACATGCGGTCGCTGTAGCTGAGGTTCTTCTGCAGGAAGTTGGCGAATTCGAAGCGCTTGAAGCCGTCGAAGGGGTCTTCTCCAGCGGGGAACCAGGCCGCCAGGCCGGCGAGCAGCGCCTCGCGGTTGCCAGGCACCAGGCCGACGGCGGTGTCGAAGTCCCCGACCAGGCTGAATACCGCCGGTCGGGCTGCGCCGAGATTGCGGTACTTGCCGAGCTTGTAGAGGTAGCGGCGTGCGCTCTTGAAGCGCCCGCGCCCCTGGGCAATGCCGGTGAGCGAGGCGAGCAGCAGGCGGTGGCCGGGCAGTCGCCCGATGCGGTCCACCAGCAGCGTCAGCAGGTGGCCGGCATAGCCGAGGAAGATCTCGTCTGCCCCCATGCCGCTCAGGAACACGCGCGAGGTCGCCGCGCCGCCCTGCGTGATGAGGAAGCTCGGGATCTGCGCCGAGTCGGCGATGAGGTCATCCGCGTAGCGCACCGTGCGTCTCACCTGCTCGCGCGTGATCTCCGCCGCGCCGATATCGATCGGCCGCAGCGTCAAGCCCCAGTCCTGCGCGAGCCGGCTGGCGTGGGCGAAATCCGAACTCGTGCCTTCGCGCGCGAGATCGGCCTCGCTCTGGCGCGCGCAGTAGTGCGCGATCTGCGGCGCCTCGCGCAGGAAGGAGGCGATGATCGAGGAGTCGAGCCCGCCGGAGAGGAAGTTGCCGACCGGCACGTCGGCCACCAGCCGCAGCCGCGTGGCATCGGCCACCAGCTCCACGGCGCGGGCCTTGGCGTCGGCGTAAGTCCAGGAGGGATCGGTGGCGGTGCGCGGCTGCCACCAGGGACGCAGCGTGCTCTTGCCACTCGCCAGGTCATAGTCCAGCAGATGGCCGGGCGGCAGCCGCTGTACGCCGCGGAAGAGCGTGTCATCACCGGGCACATATTTATAGGCGAAATAGGCTTGCAGGTGTTCGTCGGCGAGTTCAGCGGGCACGCCGGCGGCAAACAGTGCCTTGATCTCGGAGGCGAATACCAGTTCTGCGCCGCTGCGCCAGTAGTACAGCGGCTTGATGCCGAAGCGGTCGCGCACCAGCAGCAGCCGGCCGCTGCGCCGGTCGAGGAGGGCGAAGGCGAAATCGCCGTTCAGTTCCTCCAGGCAGGCAAGGCCCATGCGCTCGTAGAGCGCGAGCAATACCTCGGTGTCGGAGTTCGAGTGCAGCGGCACGCCGGCGAGGAAGCGGCTGCGCAGCTCGCGGTAGTTGTAGATCTCGCCGTTGAACACCAGCACGATGTCCTCGCCCGTGCTGCACATCGGCTGGTTGCCGGCGGCGCTGAGGTCGATGATGCTGAGCCGTGCGTGGCCGAGGAAGAGCTGGTGCCCGCCACTGCTGGCTTCGAAGCCGCCGCGTGCATCGGGGCCGCGGTGGTGAAGCGTCGCCACCATGGCGGGGCCGTCGCGGCGGGTGGCGCTGACGTAACCGGCGATGCCGCACATGGGAGGCGCTGCCCCCTCAGCCGTGCGTGCCGGCTGCGGTGCCGGCGACCTGGTCGTAGATGGCAAGCAGCCGTGCCGCCACCTTCGAGGCGGTGAAGCGCTCGCCGGCGTAGGCACGGTTATGGGCGCCGATGCGGGCCCGCAGTGCCGGGTCGTCGGCGAGGCGCGCCAGCCGGTCGGCGAATACGGCAGCGTCCTCACTGTCCACGGCAAAGCCCATCGTGCCCTCCTCGAAGAAATCGCGGATGCCACCCACGGGCCGGGTGACCACGGGCAGGCCGAAGGCCATCGCCTCCAGCACGGAGTTTGGCATGCCCTCGGCGAGTGAGGTGAAGAGGTAGACATCCGCCTCACGGAAGGCGCGGGCCTTGTCGGCCCCGGCGACGTGGCCGAGGAAGCGCACCTCGCGCAAGCCGAGCCGTGCGACCTCGGCCTCGGCCGCCGCGCGCTCCGGCCCGTCGCCGGCCACGGTCAGGCTGGCATCGGGATGGGTCGCCTGCAGGCGGGCGAAGGCGGCGAGTGCCTCGGGTATGCCTTTGCCCGTGTCGAGCCGGCTCAGGAAGAGCACGCGGCAGTTGCCTGCCCGTACCGGGCGCTCCACGACGCCGCCGGCGCTGAACACGGCATCCTCGACGACGGTGGTTTCGAGGAAGAAGGGCTCGCGGACACCGAGTGCCCGCAGCACATGGTGGAATTCCTCGGCGAGCACGATGTTGGCGTCGGCCTTGCCATAGGCGTAGCGGAACAGCCGGGGAAAGCGCTGGCGCACGGCGGCTTCGGCCGCCGGGATCCAGCCCCGGTAGAACACCAGCACCGGGTAGCCCCGCGCCTTGGCGATCAGGATGAAGAGCGCATCCCGGAACACCGAGTAGAGGTCCATCGACGGGTTGATCTGTACCAGGTCAAACCGCTCGTGGGAGAGCAGGCGGAAGAAACGCCAGTAGTCCGCCAGCAGGCGACGGGTCTTGCGCCAGCGGCCGCGCTCCCCGGGAATGCCGCCGATCTCGAGGTAGCGCTTGTCCGCATCGAGGTGGCTGCGCAGGGTGCGGTAGTAGTTGGAGACGCCGCCCGGCATCGCCAGGCGCGGCACGGTGATGAGGACCCTCATGGGACGGGCATCGCTCCGCGCGGCGGGCAGTCCAGGCGCTCCGGTACACTACGCGGCCATATGTGTGGCATAGCAGGCATTCTCTGTGGCGACCCCGGGGCGGTCATCGACCGTGCTGAACTCGGGCGCATGACGGCCATCATCCGCCACCGGGGCCCGGACGGCGAGGGACTGCATCTCGCCCCCGGCATCGGGCTCGGTCACCGGCGCCTGGCGATCATCGACCCGGCGGCGGGCCAGCAGCCGATGGCGGATGCGGAGACGGGCAACGTCATCGTCTACAACGGCGAAGTATATAACTACGTCGAAATCCGCAAGGAGCTGGAAGCAGCCGGCCACCGCTTCCATACGCAGTCGGACACGGAGGTGATCCTCAAGGCCTACGCCGAGTGGGGTACGGACTGCCTCGCGCGCTTTAACGGCATGTGGGCCTTCGCTCTCTGGGATGCCAGCCGCCGGCACCTGTTCCTCGCCCGCGACCGGCTCGGCATCAAGCCGCTGCATTACTGTACGCAGGGCGACCGGCTGCTGTTCGCTTCGGAGATGAAGAGCCTGTTCGCCGCCGGTGTGCCCCGTGAGGCGGATCCCGCGCTGCTCGACGTCTACCTCAGCTTCGGCTACATCCCGGCGCCACACGCGTTCTTCCGCGACGTGCGCAAGCTCCCGCCCGGCCATTTCCTGCTGAGCGACGGCCGGCATACCGAGGTCCGGCGCTACTGGGACCTGCCGCAGGTGGAGGCCGGTGACATGCGCCGGGATGCCGCCGCGGTGGATGAGGAGTTCGCCACGCTGCTCGGCGATGCCGTGCGCATCAGCATGCGCAGCGATGTGCCTTTCGGCGCCTTCCTGAGCGGCGGACTCGATTCGTCCGCCGTGGTGACGCTGATGACGCGGCAGACGGAATTGCCGGTCTCGACCTTCACCATCGGCTTCGACGATGCGGAGTTCGACGAGCGGGCATTGGCGCGGCAGGTCGCGGAGCGCGCCGGCACGCGCCATCACGAGGCGACCGTCGTGCCCGAGGATCTCGACGTGGCTCTCGAGCGCGTCGCCTTTCACTACGACGAACCCTTTGGCGATTCTTCTGCGCTACCCACCGGCCACGTGGCGCGGCTCGCGGCGAGCCAGGTGAAAATGGTGCTCACCGGCGACGGCGGCGACGAACTGCTCTCCGGCTACACGGCCTACCAGGTGGAGAAGATCGCTGGTGCCTACGCGCGCGTGCCAGGGGCGCTGCGCCATCTGGCGGAAGCAGGGCTCGGGGCTGCTGCGGGCCTCCTGCGCGGGCGGCTGCGCTATGGCGCGAACCGTTACCGGCGCCTGCTCGCGACGACCGCCGCACCGTTCGAGGAGCGGCTGCTCACCAAGGCGGCCTGGCTCGAGCGCGACCGCCGTCGGGCACTGCTCGCCGGCCATCACGTGGTGCCGGTGGAGGAGGTGCTGGCGGACCTCATGAAGGATTGCCGGCATGGCGATCCCTTCTACCGGCTCATGTATTTCAACCACAAGGTTTCCTTGCCCGACGACATGCTCACCAAGGTCGACCGCATGACGATGGCCTGGTCGCTGGAGGCGCGCGTGCCGCTGCTCGACTACCGATTGATCGAGCTGATGGCTGGCGTTCTCAAGGACGTCAAGCTCGATGGCTTCACGCGCAAGGCCGTGCTCCGGCGCACCGTCGGGCGCGAGCTGCCGCCTGCCGTGCTCGCGGCCGGCAAGCGCGGCTTCGTCGTGCCGCTGCGCAACTGGTTCCGCAGCGGGGATTTTGCGGAAACCCGGGTGCGCGAAGCCGCCGCGCGGCTGGACCTCGCGCCCGGCGTCACCGGCGACATCCTCGCCGAACAGCGCAGCGGGGAGCGTGACTACGGCAACCTGCTGTGGATGCTGATGGTGCTGGGTGCCGCAGCCTAGCGTCGCTCCGCGTACTCGCGATAAGTTGCCGCCAGCCCCTCCCGCAACCCGATTTTCGGCTGCCAGCCGAGGGAGCGTATGCGGCTGACGTCGAGCAGCTTGCACGGTGTGCCGTCGGGGTAGGCGGGGTTGAAGCGGATCTCGCCTGCGTAGCCGGTCACCTCGCGCACCAGCCGGGCCAACTCGGCGATGGTGATGTCCGTGCCGGTGCCGACGTTGAGGTGCGAGCGCGTGGGCGTGACGACTGCCTCCAGCGCTGCCTTTGGCGCTTCCATCAGCAGCACGCAGGCGGCGGCGAGGTCGTCCACGTGCAGGAACTCGCGTCGCGGTTCGCCGCTGCCCCAGATTTCCACGGCGGATGCGCCGCCCACCCTGGCTTCATGGAACTTGCGGATCAGCGCCGGGATGACGTGGCTCGATTCCAGGTCGTAGTTGTCGCCGGGGCCGTAGAGGTTGGTCGGCATGAGGCTCCGAAAGTCCGTACCGTGCTGGCGGTTGCTGGCCTCGCAGAGCTTGATGCCGGCGATCTTGGCGATGGCGTAGGGCTCGTTGGTGGGCTCGAGCGCGCCGGTGAGGAGTGCTTCTTCCGTCATCGGCTGCGGAGCGAGGCGCGGGTAGATGCAGGAGCTGCCGAGGAACACGAGCCGCTTCACGCCGGCGACCCGCGCGGCCTCGATGACATGGGCGGCGATCAGCAGGTTCTCCAGGATGAAGTCCGCCGGCCGGCTGCTGTTGGCGAGGATGCCGCCGACGCGGGCGGCGGCGAGGAACACGTAGTCCGGCCGTTCGGCCTGGAAGAAGGCTTCGACTGCAGCCTGTCGCGTGAGGTCGAGTTCCGCGTGGCTGCGCAGGAGCGGGTCGCGGCAGCCCAGGGACTCGAGGCGGCGCACGATGGCGCTGCCCACCATGCCGCGGTGGCCGGCGACGAAGATCCGCCCGGTGCGCAGGGCGGCGTCTGTGCCGACATCATTCATGGCGCTGGGGGACGCTGTAGCCCTCGCGGGTGACGAGCGCATCGCGTTTGGCGGCGCGCAGGTCGGCATCCATCATCTCGGCGACGAGATTCTCAAACGGCGTGCGCGCCACCCAGCCGAGTTGTTGGCGCGCGCGCGTCGGGTCGCCGAGCAGGCTGTCCACCTCGGTGGGGCGGAAGTAGCGCGGGTCGACGGCGAAGACGACGTCGCCCGCACGCAGTCCCTGTGGTTGGTCCGGCCAGTCCGGTGCCGTGGCGACGCGCCCGACTTCCGCCACGCCCTGGCCCTCCCAGGCGAGTTCGAGGCCGATGCGTGCTGCCGCATGCTGGCAAAACTCGCGCACCGAGTACTGCCGGCCGGTGGCGATGACGAAATCCTGCGGCTGCGGCTGTTGCAGCATCAGCCACTGCGCCTCGACGTAATCGCGGGCGTGTCCCCAGTCGCGCCTGGCATCGAGGTTGCCGAGATGGATGGTCTTCTGCAGCCCGACGCGGATGTGGGCGAGGCCGCGGGTGATCTTGCGGGTCACGAAGGTCTCCCCGCGGATGGGTGACTCGTGGTTGAACAGGATGCCGTTGCAGGCGTACATCCCCCAGGCCTCGCGGTAATTCACCGTGATCCAGTAGCCGTAGAGCTTGGCAGCAGCGTAGGGCGAGCGCGGGTAGAAAGGCGTGGTCTCGCGCTGCGGCACTTCCTGCACCAGGCCGTAGAGCTCGGAGGTGGAGGCCTGGTAGAAGCGGGTTTTTTTCGTCAGCCCGAGGATGCGGATCGCCTCGAGCAGGCGCAGCACGCCGATGCCATCGGCGTTGGCCGTGTATTCCGGTGTTTCAAAGGAGACGGCCACGTGGCTCTGCGCGGCGAGGTTGTAGATCTCGTCGGGCTGTACGTCCTGCACCACGCGGGTGAGGTTGGTGGCGTCCGTCATGTCGCCGTAATGCAGGATGAAGCGGCGTCCGGTCTCGTGCGGATCCTGGTAGAGGTGGTCGATGCGGTCGGTGTTGAAGCTGGAGGAGCGGCGCTTGATGCCGTGGACTTCGTAGCCTTTGGCGAGCAGGAATTCGGCGAGGTAGGCGCCGTCCTGGCCGGTGACGCCGGTGATCAGCGCCTTTTTCTTCTCCACGTTCGTCCCCCTGATGCGGCGGTCAGGCAGCCGGATGGCTGCTGTGCGCATTGTAAGCGGCGGAGTTGCATCGGGCACGTGCAGCAGCTGCCTGGGGCCCGGTTGCTGCCCCGGGCCGGGCTGCCTAGACTGCGGGCGATTTTCCGGGCGCTGCCGCAGCGCCAGCAGACCCATCTTCCAGGTGATTGCCCGATGACCGTTGCTGCCAGCAGATTCACCGTCGTGTACCGGGCGTTTGCACTGCAGGTGCCGCGAGGAGGCCTGGCCGCTCTCGCGGTACTGCTGCTGGTAACCGCCTGGGCACCGCCTGTGGCGGCAATCGTCAACGGCACCGTGGTGGGCGAGGCGCGGTTCAGCGCGCAATACCCCTGGGCGGTGGCCTTGGTCAGCCTTGACCTGAAAGGCGTCTGTACGGCGCAGCTGATCGCCCCGGAGTGGGTGCTGACCGCAGCTCACTGTACGTCCATGAGCGTCACGGTCCGTGTGGGCGCCAGTGACCGCGAGCGGGCGCGCGAGGTGAAGGTCGCCGAGGCCTTCCGGCATCCCCGCTACGACAGCAAGGCCGGCACCTGGGACATCGGTCTGTTGCGCCTGGCGGAGCCTGTGCCGGGGCCCTTTGTCAGGCTCATCACGGCCACTGAGGCGGGCAAGCTGCTTCGGGAAGGCGCCCTGGGCGTGATCATGGGCTGGGGCAAGCGCTCGCCGAACCTCACTTTCTCCGTCCCGCTGGTGGAGTCCGAGGTCGAGCTGCGCCAGCTCGTGCGCGAGGAATCGCGTTTCGTGTTCGAGGACCGTGCCTCCGGCCCCTGTGGCGGTGACAGCGGCGGCCCGCTCCTCCTGCGCCGGGGCGATGGCGAGGTGGTGCTCGCCGGCATCGCCAACCGGGTGGTCGGCAACCTCTGCAGGGACGGCGGGGGCATCAGCCTCTACGCCGACGTCACCGCCGTGCGTCCCTTCATCGAAGAGCACCTGCCGGCACTGCGTCGTTGAGGGGCGTTGGCCGCAGCACCCATTCCCGGTATCCTTGCGGCCTGCAAAAAACACCCGCCGAGGAAGCTCCCATGGCCGAGAAGAAGGAATTCGATCTCCTGATCAAGAACGTGCGCGTCGTCCGGCCGAATGCGGCCATGGTGGAGGATGCGGACA
>CAZQGA010000036.1:0-11603 GCA_964592735.1 uncultured Chromatiaceae bacterium
CCATTGGCCGACGCAGGCCGAGCGCACCGAAAGCCAGCACGATGATCAGCAGCGCCAGCGGGATGCGGCTGGAGAACGTCGCCCGCCAATCGTACGCATCGAGCAGCCAGCCGGCGAAAATGGGACCGAAGATGAACCCCAGCGCATTCGCCGACTGCAGCCAGCCCAGCGCCCGGCCACGCCGCTCAGGGCCAAAAATGCGGGTGGCGATGGTAAAGGTGGTCGGCAGGAACAGCGCCATGCCGAAACCCTGCACAAGCCGCAGCCCGATGAGTTCCGGCACATCCGGCGCGAAGGCGCAGGCCATCATCGCCAGTGAGTAAACCACGGTGCCCGCCTGGAACAGCCGCGCGTGACCGATGGCATCGGCGACACGTGCTGCCAGCAACATCGGCCCCGTCGCCGCCACGAGGTAGCC
Organism: uncultured Chromatiaceae bacterium; assembly: GCA_964592735.1. Lineage (GTDB taxonomy): Bacteria > Pseudomonadota > Gammaproteobacteria > Steroidobacterales > QUBU01. Next base: position 419 of record CAZQGA010000036.1, read on the forward strand.
CAGGGCCACCCAGACGATCTGGTTGGTGCTCGAGTCCAGGTCCTCGATCATGTCGGCGAAGGCAAGCGGCATGAAACTCGAGTCGAGGCTCGCCATCGCAGTGGCGAGCAACAGCGTCACCATGACGAGCAGTGCACGGCCAGCCGGCAGCGGCAGCTCCGTTCCGGTCTCTGTCACTGTGGATACGCTCACGCAGCCACCTCAAAAAGGCTTCACGGCACCGAGGAACGCCGCCAGCGCCACCAGTGCCCACATCACGAGTGCCGCGCTGGCCGCCTTGCGCCGTCGCACGCGGAGCAGACCCTCACCGCCGGTCACATCACCCGCGGCAAAGCGGTCCATGGCGAGACGCCACTGGCCGCTGTAGACCCGCAGCACCATGCCATCCACGACGATCGCCGCCACGATCACCAGCTTGAGGATCAGCCAGTCCGGCACCGTATTCTCCGGCAGACGCCATTGACGCCAGGCGAGAAAGCTGAACCCCGCCAGCATCGCCACGCGGCAGGCCAGATCGATACGCAGCAACTGCGCCACAGGTGCGCGGCCGTGACCAAAGTGGATCACCAGCGCCATGAGGATCCACGCCAGGGCCACGATCCAGATGCCGCTCACCACGATGGGCGGAAGCGGTGCGCCCCACTGCAGCGCCATCTGGAAACCGACCGGCAGGATGCCGAGCAGCGCGATGCGCGGAGCCAGGTCGATATCCATGAGCAGGCTGCGGATGCGATTGCGCTCCGGCACCGGCAGGCCACGCCGGGACATGACCCCGCCCGCCAGGAACACGCCAAGGTCGGCACCCAGCCAGTAAGCGAACAAGAGCACGTGCGCAAAGCGCAACCACTGATAAGAGTCAGACATGATCTCCCCCGCCAGGCTGCCAGGCACCCAAGCGCCGCCGGGACGGCGGCACTTTAACCTATTGTCATGATCACAGTACCAGGCCGCAGCAGCCTGGCCCTTCCGTCTTGTGCAGCCGTGCCGTACTGCGCAGATCCCGCTGCCGGCAGCGACGGACCCCACCGGTCATCGCCCAAAATTCCCCGCCTGTCGCCCGTCACAGTACCCCTGCGATTCTGAGACCTGCATCTCAATTCAGCCTTGGTCTGGGCGCAGCCACAGCCAGATCCTGTTTCTTGGAAGGATATACAACATCCTGTTTTATTTGTTTTTTATATAACCAATACCTGTGGCCTGCTGAACCCTGATGAGGGCCCTCGCCAGGCGCTCCAGCACGACCTGTGCGGAACTGCTTCAAGGTTTTCCGGTTGCCGGCTCCCTAGATTGCGCCCCGAGACCAGTTGCCACGAGAGGCGCCATGCGCGTCATGGAACCGGACAAACAGGACGGATTCACGCTGGGCGAGACGCTCGCAGCGCTCGCCGTCACAGCCATTGGCCTGTCCCTGGCGGTACCCGGCCTGCAGGCACTCACCCGGGGGAACGATCAAACCCTGACCGTGAACCAGTGGGTCGGCAGCCTGCACCAGGCGCGCAGTGAAGCGGTGACCCGTAATGCGCGGGTTTCCCTCTGTACCAGCAAGGACGGCTTGATCTGCAATGGCGGGGACTGGAGCGATGGCTGGATCGTCTTCCTGGATGAGGATGCCAACCTGCTGCGCAGTCCGGCTGAAACGCTGCTCGACCAGGTTCCGGCGCCCGGGCTGGCCCTGCACTCCACACAATTCACCGATGCCCTGAGTTACGCCGCTGACGGTCGCGCCAACGGACGGGCCACGGATGTTCGTACTGGCGAGTTTGCCGTCTGCGAATACGGGGCCCGTACCGCGGCCCGTGTCGTCATCGTGCAGCCGAACGGCTTGCCTGCACTGGCCGGACACGGCCGCAATGGCCTGCCGCTCGACTGTCCGCGTCCGCCGGAGGCCTAGGCCATGCAGAACTGCACCCACCACCACCAGCGCGGCTACAACCTGCTCGAACTGATGATCACCCTGACGATCGCCGCGATGATCCTCGGCATCGGCATTCCCTCCTTCACACAGTTCCTGGCGACCAACCGCATGGCGGCGGCAGCCAACGACATGGTCACCTCCATACACACTGCCCGGACCGAGGCGGTCAAACGCCGCCAGGCCGTCACCCTGTGTACCAGCAGCAACTGGGCCGACGCCGCGCCTGGCTGCGACCTGGCCAGTGGCACTGGCTGGATCGTCTTTATTGATCTCAACAGCAATGGAGGCGTGGACGCCGGCGAGGAAGTCGTGCTGACCCACGGACCACTGCCCGATGGAATTGGCCTCACCATCGATGACAGTGTCTCGCCATACATCCAGTACGGGCCGAACGGCTTTCCGCAGGTGGCCGCAGTTGGCGCTGCCATCACCAACATCCAGCTCTGCGATGACCGTGGCGACGCCGATACCGGTGGTGGCGTGGCCGCTGGCCGCTGGATCCAGATCGGCCCGACGGGTCGCCCGCAGACCTACCGCATGCGCGCCGAGGTCCAAGGCAACCCGCTGGGTGGCTGCTGAGGTTCCTCCATCATGCACAACCGCTCCACATACCGCTTTCCGCGCCGCACTGCCGGCTTCACCCTGGTGGAATCACTGGTCGCCATGGTTGTCATTTCGGTGGGCATGCTCGGCATCGCCGCCATGTACGTCGAGGGCCTGCGCGCGGGGCGCACCTCCATCTACCGCACCGTGGCTGTGGATCTCGCCGCAGACATGGCTGACCGCATCCGCGCGAACCCCGTCGGGCAGGCGTCCTACGCGGATGACGCCGCCGCCAGCGGCACCGGCTGCGTCAACGCGCTGGCCGACCTGAGCCCGGCCACCCAGGCGGCCTGCGACCTGTTCTTCTGGCAACAGCAGGTCACCTCGCTGCTGCCAGGCGGGGATGCCGCAGTGACCTTTGCCGCCGGCGCGGGCGGGCCGAGTGCCTACACCATCACCCTGAACTGGAACGAGCCTGGCGTGGACGGCCAGCTCCAATATGCCCTGGCGGTGCAACTGTGATGAAACACACAGCCGTTGGCCGCGAGGCAGGCCTCAGCCTCATCGAACTGATGGTCACACTGGTCATCGGCGCAGTGCTGATCATCGGCGTCGTTGCGATGTTCGGGCAGACACGCAGCACCTACCGCACCAACGACACGCTGTCCCGCATGCAGGAAAACGCCCGTTTCATCCTCAGCCAGATGGAGCCGGACCTGCGCCTGACGGGCAGCTGGGGCATGCAGAACATCGGGCCCAATGTCGACATGCCTGGCGGCATCGCCGTCAGCTGCGCCGACGGCACCGACATCAGTGCCTGGCTGCTCGACAACCTCACCCCGGTAGCCGCCAGCAACGCCAGCTACGACCTGCCCTGCGCGGCACCGGCTGCCACACCGTACCGGAACGGCACCGACGTCCTGGTCCTGCGCCACGCGAGTGGTGCGGAGATGGCCGCCACGAGCGGCATCATCCAGATCGAGAGCGACCGTTCCAACAGCCGGGTCTTCGACGATGGCACATCCATAATCGCCTGCTGCGTCTATAACTGGCAGACGAACGCCTACTATGTTTCCTCCAGTTCCTCCCTCGGCAACGGGGCACCCTCGCTGCGGCGCATGACGCTGGCCGGCGGCGTCTGGCAGGACGAGGAACTGGTCGCAGGCGTCGAGAATTTCCAGGTGCAGCTCGGCGTCGACACCAATGCCGATGGCATGGTGGACCGCTACGTCGACCCGGACAACGGGCTGGTGAGCCCACTGGTCGACCCGGCAAGAATCGTCGCCGTGCGCTTCTGGATCATGCTGCGCGCCGAGCAGGCCGAACAGGGTTTCGCCGACGGCGCGACCTACAACTTTGCCGACGTCACCAACTACACGCCCAATGACCAGTTCCGCCGCCAGCTGATCAGCAAGACCGTCGTGCTGCGCAACATGCGGAGTTAATGCTGCCATGAACCACCTCCGTACTTCCCCCTCCCGCCAGCAAGGCGCCTCGCTGATCATCGGCCTGGTGCTGCTGCTGGTGCTGTCGATCCTCGCCGTTTCCACGATGAACAGCGCGACCTTCGGCCTCACCATGGCGGGCAACATGCAGTTCAGCGAGAACGCCTTCCAGCTTGCTGAAACCGGCATCGAAGTCGGCATCAGCAATGGTCCTTTCTGTGCCGGCAGTGACTGTCCTGCCAACGTGATCGCCGAAACACAGGTCCTCGACCCGGACGGCAAGTCCATCGGCACTTTCCAGGCCGACACCGTTTACCAGACCTGCACGCTGAAGGATGGCTACAGCTCAAGCTTCAGGGCCTACCACTTCCGCATCGCCTCGGTGGGCCGCTCCACCCGCGGCGCCCAGTCCGACCACCAGCAGGAGTTTTTCCTGATTGGCCCGGACGCCTGCTGAGCCCACAGGAATTCCCAGGAGACCCGATCATGCGCAAACGCTTTGGAATCTTTCTGGCGACTGCCACTCTGGCCCTCGCCAGCACCACCGTCCCGGCGGCACTGACCATCGTCGAGCAGGCGTACGAAATTTCCCCGGGCCAGGTGTCGCTGCCGGTCACCGCCACGGGCCGCCTGACCCTGTCGCCCTGCAGCGGATGCAAGTCCGTCACCCTGCAGGTCAACGAGGAAACCCGCTATCAGATTGGCATTGATGCCAAAGGCGCCGTGACGCTGGCAGACATGCAGCAGGCGATACGTGCGCCGGGAGCCGACCGGCGCCTGCTCGTGATCCTCTATCTGCCGAAGAGCAATATCGTCACCCGCATCATGCTGAGCGCCGGCTGAACAGCCGGAACCGTCAGGAGTACATCCCGCCATGAAGATCATCACGTACCGTTACCGCGCCCTCATTGCCGGTTTGCTGCTCGGCATGACTGCACTGCCGGTCATCGCTGACGACACTGACATTTTCATTGCCGCCCAGGACCCGGCCATCACCGGCGCCAAACCCAACATCCTGTTCATCTACGACAACTCGGGCAGCATGAGCAGCACCGTGTTGACGCAGGAAGACTGGGACCCCGCCCTGGTCTATACCGGCAGCTGCAACAGGAACCGGCTCTATTTCTCCACCAACAACAGCATGCCCAGCTGCAGCAGCGGCGACTACGTCAACAAGAGCGCAAACTATTGTGACGCGTCACTGGCATCCCTGGCAGCCAACGGCAGTTACTCGGACCGCATGCTCGCCTGGCGCTCGGGCAACAAGAGCTGGGTCGCACTGAGCGGTGGCAGCAATGCCAGCCGCCAGATGGAATGCCGCACCGACCGCGGGACTCATGGCCAGGCGGCCAGTGACGGCAAGCCCTATGCGGCCACCGGCAACTCCGGCCCCTGGAGTGCAGGTTCGACCCTGGAGCCGTCGTGGAACACCAACTACACGGTCTGGGATGGCAACTGGCTCAACTGGTACAACTCCGGCGGCACGGTCAGCCGCACCCGCCTGGAGATCGTGCGCTCGGTCACCAACAACCTGCTCACCAGCCTCAACGGCGTCAATGTTGGCCTGATGCACTTCAATAACGATCAAGGCGGCACCGTCGCGCAGGCCGTCACTCCCATCGACAGCTCGCGCCTCCAGATGAAGGCTGCGGTCAATGCACTGACGGCCAGCACCTGGACCCCCTTGTCCGAAACGCTGTACGAGGCAACCAACTATTACATGGGCCGCAGTGTCGACTATGGCAATGTCGGCCCCATACTGAGCGTGGCTGAATCGCGCACCAGCGGCACCATTGCTGGCACCACCTACCTCAAGCCGGTGAACTATGCCTGCCAAAAAAACTACATCGTCCTGCTGACCGACGGCCAGCCCACCCAGGACACAAACGGCACCGCAAAAATCAAGGCCCTCCCCCAGTGGAGCACAACCGTCACCACCCCCAACTGCAGTGGCGCCAACAAAAGTGACGGCCAGTGCATGAGCGACCTGGCGGAATACCTCAACAAGCACGACCTTGATTCGAGCATGCCCGGACTCCAGAACGTCACCACCTACACCATCGGCTTTGGTGTCGATATCGCACTCGGAGACTCAACCTTCCTCGAACAGACCGCAACCAAAGGCGGCGGAAAATATTTCCCGGCAGGAGACGTGGCGACACTGCAGGCCGCCCTCATGTCGATTGTCTACGACATCCTCGATGATGCCACCACATTCTCCACACCTACGGCACCAGTCAATGCCTTCAACCGGACAACCAACCTGAGCGATGTGTTCGTCTCGGTGTTTGCCCCTGCCGTGAAGGAGCACTGGCCGGGAAACCTGAAGAAATACCGCCTGAACAATGGCGTCCTCACCGATGCCAACGACCAGACGGCCGTCAACCCGGACACCGGGTTCTTCTCCAGCAGCTCGAAGAGCTACTGGTCCACTGCAACGGACGGCAACACGGCGCAACATGGCGGTGCGGCCAGCCGGCTGCCAGCCAACAACAGCCGGAGCCTGTATACGAACATCGGTGGCAACGATCTCAGCGCCGCCGGCAATGCCATCAGCACGACGAACAGCGCAATCACGGCGACCATGCTTGGCGCGCCGGCAGCTGACCGGGACACGATCATCAACTGGGCCCGCGGACTGGACGTCCTGGACGAAAACGACAATGGCGACACCACCGACGTCCGCCACGTCATGGGCGACCCGCTGCATGTCCGCCCGGTCAGCGTCCTGTATGGCGGTACGGTCAGCTCCCCGGACATGACCGTCTTCGTGTCGACCAACGATGGCTTCCTGCACGCCATCGACCCGGACACCGGCAATGAGCTGTGGGCCTTCGTCCCCCAGGAAATGCTGGGCCGGCTCTACGACCTTTACCTCGACGACCCAACCAGCATCCGCACTTACGGCCTCGACGGCGACATCACCATCTACATCAGGAATGAGGACCAGACACCGGGAATCAGCGGGGCCGAGCAAGTCATCCTGCTCTTCGGCATGCGCCGGGGCGGCGACACCGTCTACGCGCTGGATGTCACCGACCGCGAACACCCGGCCATGCTGTGGAAGATCAACAGCAGCACGACGGGATTCGAACAACTCGGCCAGACCTGGTCACCTCCGGTCGCCACGCAGGTCAAGATCGGCTCGACCATCCGTGATGTGGCCCTGTTCGCTGGCGGCTATGATGATGCGGAGGACACCACGCCCTACCGCAGCGCAGACAGCCGCGGCAACGCCATCTACATGGTGGATGTCGAAACCGGCGCCCTGCTGTGGCGGGCTGGCAACGGCAGCGCCTACAACCTCAATCTCAGCACGATGACGCACGCCATCCCTGCCGGCCTGCGTGTCCTCGACCTCAACCTTGACGGCCTGGCCGACCGCATGTACGTCGGCGATATGGCCGGGCGTATTTGGCGCTTCGACATCAGCAACGGCCAGACCGCCAGCAGCCTGGTGGATGGCGGCGTGTTCGCCAGCCTTGGCGGTGCCGCGGTCACGGCGCCAGTCCCGGACACTGCAGCACGGCGTTTCTACGGTACGCCGGACGTCGCACGGATCATCGCCGACAACCACGCCTACCTCAGCATCAACATCGGCTCCGGCCATCGGGAGAACCCACTCGATACCAACATCGAGGAACGGTTCTACGCGCTGCGGGATTACAAGGTGTTTGACAAGATCGCCACGGCCGATTACCCGACACCCATCAAGGAAGCCAACCTGGCTGACATCACCGACAACCTCTCGCCCACCCTTCCGGCCAATTCCAGCGGCTGGCTGCTGCGGCTCGAACAGAGTCCCGGCGAGAAGGTGACCAGCGGCTCGCTGACCTTCGACAACGTGGTGTTGTTCAGCTCGTTCACGCCGGGGGGCAACGGCGATGCCTGCGTCGCAGCCGGTGGCCTCAACCGTCTGTATATGGTCAACGTCCGCGACGGCCGGCCGGTGGCCAACCTCGACGGGTCGGTGCCTCCCGATGACTCGACGATCATGGCGCTGACTGCCGGGGATCGCTTCCGCGAACTGAGCCAGGGCGGCATTGCACCTGACCCGGTCGTGTTCTTCTCGCCGCCGGCGGGTGCGCTCGATCCCGGTGACGGTGCAGCCTGTCTCAGCGACAACTGCGACGATGCCCGCAGCCACAGCGGTGACGGCACCAGCCCGACGCTGTGCATCGGCGTGGAGTGCTTCGACCCGGGCTTCGCCAACCCGCCGCGCCGCACCCACTGGGTGCAAAGCGGTACGGAATAGGAATGCCGGGAGGAATCCTCATGAGCAAGCGCAATTCCGGTTACACCCTCGTGGAACTGCTGGTAACCGTAGCCATCGTGGCAGCGCTCGCCGCGGTCGCGGTGCCGTCCTATCGCCAGTACGTCATGCGTGCCAAGCGGGCGGATGCCACCACTGCCCTGCTGCGCGTGGCGGCGATGCAGGAACGTTTCTATATCCAGAACAACACCTACGCCTCCACGGCTGAAATGGACGACGCACCACCGGCAGGCCTAGGCATCACCGGCACCGAGCGCGGCTATTACACGCTTGCCATCGACTCCGCGGACCTGACCACGGGGTACACCGCCACAGCCACAGTGGTGGACGGTGGTGAGCAGGCTGACGATACCGCTTGCGCGGCATTCACCGTCACCGCCCAGGGCGGCCGCGGTGCGACGGATAGCGGCGGCGCCAGCAACACCGACCGCTGCTGGCGCTGACCACCCGCGCTTCCCGTAACCGGCCCGGCAGCCCTTCCTGTGCCGGGCCGGCTGCATTTTTACCAACCGCGTTTTGCAACCGGCATCACGTCACGACAGCCAGCGCCCGTGGCATTCTGCTACTCTCCCTTTCCGGGGAGAGTCTGCGCCTGTGGGCCGCACACGTCCTTTGGCAGGACGCCGCAGCCACCAGGCCTCGCGCTGGAGCCTGTTGGGGGGATGGTCATGTCGCACAAGCCACGCCGGGCGCGCGCCCGCTGCACCTTTCTCAGCCTGTCCATTGCTGCCAGCCTGCTGCCGGCCAGCCTGCTGGCACAGGGGCAAGGCGGACCCGGCAATGCCGCGACCACACTGACCCAGAACGATGTTGCCGAGATCATCGTCACCGGCTCACGCATTGCACGCCCTGACCTGACTGCGATCAGCCCGATCGAGATCCTCGATGCCGAGGCAATCAGCCTGTCCAACGCCACCACGGTGGATGAATTCCTGCGCCGGACGCCGCAGTTTGCGCCGGCCATCGGCAGCAACACCAACAACGGCAATGACGGCAGCGCCACCATCGACCTGCGCAACCTCGGCGAACAGCGCACACTGGTGCTGGTCAATGGCAAGCGATTCACACCCTATGACTCCCAGGGTTTTGTCGATGTCAGCATGATCCCAATGAGCCTCATCGAGCGGGTTGAGGTCATCACCGGTGGCGCCTCGGCCGTGTACGGTGCCGATGCCATTGCCGGTGTCGTCAATTTCATCCTGAAGGACAACTTCGAAGGACTCGAGGTCAACGGCTCGACCAGCCGAACCGGTGACAGCGACGGCGACACCTACGACTTCAACGTCACCGCCGGCGGCAATTTCGCTGGCGGACGGGGCAACGTCGTCATGAACTTCGGCTACACGAAACGCGACGGGATCACGCAGGACCAGCGCGGCTACTCGCGCTACTCGCTCGACAACCTCCTGCAACCCGGCGGCAGCTACACGACTGCCGGAGGCACCGCCTTCGATACCGGCTACACCGGTGACCCGCTGGATACCTGCCTGCAGTTCACGAACAGCGGCGACATTTCGGGAACCTGCGACGGCTCGTTCAACTTCAACAAGTACAACCTGTTGCAAACACCCCAACAACTGTGGACAGGCACGGCGCTGGCCAAGTATGAAATCAGTGATGACGTGGAAGCCTTTGCACGTGCCTCTTTCGCCAACAACCAGGTTGACACCGTCATCGCGCCCACTGGCACTTTTTTTAACACCTTCCAGTACAACTATCTGGACAATCCGTTCCTGAGACAGTCCGTTCGCGACCGCTGGGCACTGGTCGATGCCGAGGACTCCAGCCCCGGCGACGGTATGGTGAGCGTGGACCTGGGCCGGCGGCTGGTGGAAGCCGGCACCCGTGACTCCCTCTTCGAAAACACGGCGTACCAGTTCGTCGGTGGCCTGCAGGGTCGCCTCTGGGACGACCACCGCTGGGAAATCTTCGGCCAGTACGGCCACACCTCACGCAACCAGAATTTCATCAACGACATCAATATCGACAAGGCACGGCTGGCCGCCGATGCGGTGGATGACGGCTTCGGCAACCCGGTCTGCCGGATCAACGCCGATGCCGACCCCGGCAACGACGATCCCGCGTGCGTACCTGCCAATTTCTTCGGTGAAGGCAACCTCGATCCTGCGGTTCTGCCCTATATCGCCTTCGGCAATCTCCTGGAGGTCGACCGCACCAGCCAGCAGGTCTTTGGCGGCTCCCTGAGCGGTGACCTGCCCTGGCAACTGCCTGCAGCCGCGAAGCGGCCGGGCTACGCCATCGGCGTGGAGTCCCGCGAGGAAAAAGGCACAGCCCGCCCGGACAGCAACTACGCAGCAGGCCTTGCGCCAGGCTTTGGCTCCAGCTCCCCGGTGACAGCAGAAACCAGGATCCGCGAAATCTTCGGTGAACTGCTGGTCCCGGTGGTGACGGATGCGCGCTTTGCCCGCGCCATCAACGTGGAAACCGGCATCCGTTATGCGAAATACGACAACGACGCCAGCATCGGCGCAGAATCCTTCAGCAACACGTTTTACAACACCAGCTGGAAGCTCGGTGCCGACTGGAAGCCCAGCGACGAGTTGCGCTTCGCTGTGATGTACCAGCGGGCGGTACGGGCACCAACGTTGATGGAGATCGGCCTGCCGATCACCTCTTCAACCGGTGACCTCATCAACGATCCCTGTGACAACAGCAATCCGCCTGCGGACCCGGTCCTGATCGCGCTGTGCGAGGCCACCGGAGTACCTGCGGGCCAGGCAGGCAACTTCGTCGGCATCTCGGCTGGCCAGGTGAACAATTTCCTCGGTGGAAACCCGGCGCTGAAGCCGGAGAAAGCTGACACCTGGACCGTCAGCCTGGACTGGCAGCCAGCAGCGATCGAAGGCCTGGAAGTGAAGCTCAGCTACTATGACATCGACATCGACCACGCCATCGTGGAGGTTTCCGAGCAGAACATCATCAACGGTTGCTACAAGGCGGAGCAGGATCCCGGCGGCTTTTTCTGCTCACGCATCCATCGCAACACCA
>CAZQGA010000037.1:0-9110 GCA_964592735.1 uncultured Chromatiaceae bacterium
CCGGTTGCGCAATGCCAACGGCAGCCGCCCCACGGCGGAAATCCGCCTGGAGATGCAAAAGGTCATGCAGAGCCATGCGGCCGTGTTCCGCACCGGTGAGACCCTGCGTGAAGGTGTGGCGATGCTGGCCCGTACCCGCGCATCGTTTGCCGACGTGCGCGTGAGCGACCGCAGCCTGATCTGGAACACCGACCTGGTGGAAACGCTCGAACTGGAGAACCTGCTGGCGCAGGCGCAGGCCACGATCACAGCGGCGGCCAATCGCGAGGAGAGCAGGGGCGCCCATGCCCGCGAGGACTTCCCCCAGCGTGACGATGCCAACTGGATGAAGCATACGCTGGTCTGGGTCGATGCAGCCGGCAACGTCCGGTTCGATTACCGGCCCGTGCACCTGCAGACGCTTACCCGTGACGTCGAGCCGGTTCCGCCCAAGGCGCGGGTTTACTGAATTTCTGACGAGGAAGACCGATGGCCGAGTTCAGGTTGCCAGCGAACTCCCGCGTCCACCCGGGACGCGAGTACAAAGCGCCCGCGGGGGCAACGCGGGTGCGCAAATTTCGCATCTACCGCTACGACCCGTCAGCGGGCGCACCCCCGCGCGTGGATTCCTACGAACTGGATCTCGACAAGTGCGGTCCGATGGTTCTGGATGCCCTCATCAAGATCAAGAACGAGGTGGATCCGACGCTGACCTTCCGTCGCTCCTGCCGCGAGGGCATCTGCGGCTCCTGTGCCATGAACATCGATGGCACGAATACGCTTGCCTGCACCAAGGCGACGTGTGACGTTCGCGGTGACGTCCGCATTTTTCCACTGCCGCACATGTCGGTCGTCAAGGATCTGGTTCCTGACCTGACCCACTTCTATGCCCAGTACGCATCCATCAAGCCCTGGCTGCAGACACGCACGCCACCACCGCCGGACCGTGAACGCCTGCAGTCGAAGGCTGACCAGGAAAAGATCAACGAACCCTCGGCCTGCATCCTCTGTGCGTGCTGTTCCGCTGCCTGTCCCAGCTATTGGTGGAACAGCGACCGATACCTGGGTCCGGCCGTGCTGCTGGCATCCTACCGCTGGCTGGTCGACAGCCGTGACGAAGCGACCGGCGAGCGTCTCGACCAGATGGAGGATGCCTTCAAGCTGTATCGCTGCCACAGCATCCTGAACTGCACCTTTACCTGCCCGAAGGGCCTCAATCCGGCGCAGGCGATTGCCGAAACCAAGAAAATGATCGCGGCGAGGAAGCTCTAGCGGACCGGCATGCAGCAGTGACACCGGAGCAGGAGATCAACCGCCTGCGCTGGCGCTGCCGGCGCGGCATGCGCGAGCTCGATACCCTGCTCATGGCTTTCGTTGACCTGCACTACCGGAGTGCCGGCCCGGCCACCCAGGCGGCATTCCAGCACCTTCTTTCCCTGCCAGATCCCGAGATAGTTGCCTTGCTGAACGGCAGCCTCGCCAGCGAGGATGCCGATCTTGCGCAAGTGCTGGAGCAGGTGGTTGGCGAACGGATTCCTTGCGGCAGTTGAGGTCCGCTGCGCACCGCAAGCTGCGGGGTTGCCTGGCATCGCGCTGCCCGGTGCCATCTGCTTCCTCGCCATTGGTGTCGCGGATCTCCCTTTGTTCGCCCGCCTCGTCGCAGCCTCGCTGGTGGTTTTGCGGCTGGGCATCGAGTGGCGTACCCGCTGGTGGCCGCATGGCCCGGGTTATGTCAGGCGGGTCATGTGGCTGCCCGGGGGGCTCTGGCGCCTGGAGACGGCTGATGGGGCGGTCATGGCCCGGCTTGCGCACGCCTGGGGATGCTCCCGGGGTCCGGTGATCGGCATGGAGTGGATCTGTGAGAATGGACGCCGTTATCAGGCCTGGTTATGGCGTCATGGCTGTCCGGCGCCGCACTGGCGACGGCTGCGTGTCCACCTGCGCATGACGTAGAATCCGGTTCCGACGCTGCGTCGCGCCAGTGCGGATGTGGCGCCAATCTCTGTCCCGGCTTGCCGGGATCGAACTTTCATCACGAGCCGCAGTCTATGGGGCTGATGCGGCTTCTTTCCCTTCCAGGTTCCGGAGCCGCATGGCAGAGCAAACCAGCGATCAGCTGTTGGTGCGGAATGTCCAGCAGGGCGATCGGCGTGCATTTGATGCGCTGGTGCTTCGTTACCAGCAGCGCATCGTCAAACTGATCATGCGCTATGTCCGCGATCCGGCTGAGGCACAGGATGTGGCCCAGGAAGCATTCATGAAGGCGTATCGGGCGCTGCCCTCATTCCGGGGCGAAAGCGCGTTCTACACCTGGCTGTACCGCATCGCCATCAATACGGCAAAAAATCACCTGGTTTCCATGCAGCGTCGCCCGGTGGATTACAGCCTTGATCTGCAGGATCCGGAAAACTATGAGGCCAACGCCCGCCTTCGGGATGAAGACTCCCCGGAGGGCATTGCAATGCGCGACGAACTGCGCCAGGTGGTGGAGCGCACCATGGTGGCATTGCCCGAGGAGCTGCGCACCGCCATCATGTTGCGTGAAATAGACGGGCTCAGTTATGAGGAAATCGCCAGCGCCATGGACTGCCCGGTGGGCACCGTGCGATCACGAATTTTCAGGGCACGAGAAGCCATCGACAAGAACATCGAAGCGATGGCCGGGAAACCGCAATAGCAACTCGAAGTGGTCAAGGCATGAGCAATATTCTCAACGAGCAACTGTCTGCATTTCTCGACGGTGAGCTTCCCCCGGAGGAAATCGACCTGCTGCTCGAGCGGCTCGATCGTGATGGGGCGAGGCGTGCCATGCTCGGGCGTTATGCGATGATCGGTGAATGCATCCGTACGGGCAGCGTGTCGCCCGCAGCTCTTGATGTCGCCGATCGGGTGCGGGTGGCAATTGCCGCAGAGGCAGGTGGGGCAGTGACGCCACGGGCCGGGCCAGGTCATGTCGCCAGCTGGGCGGGCGGTGCGCTTGCGGCCTCCGTTGTGGTGGCGTTGCTGTGGGCGGTCCAGGGCAATGCGCCCCCCGCGCAACCTGAAGCAGTGGTTTCTGCTGCCGTGGTGCCGGATGCAGGCGTGAGCGCCAACGCCGAGGGACTGAATGAAGTCTATCCCCGTGCGCGACGGCGTCTCGCACCACAGGCGGCAGCCCGCCTGACGGACTACCTGATGGCGCATGGTGAGTATGCCAACGTGATTTCCCGCAACAATTTCGACTCCCGGCTGGTTTCCGCCCGCGCTGAGCGCGCTTCCTGGCAACAGTCCGAGGGCCTGGCCGATGCCCGGTAGCCGTCGGCGGCGCTTCCCGACGGCGTGGCTTGTGCTTGGCGCGGGGGCGGCCCTCGCCGGGCTGTCGTTGCAGGCCGGTGCGGCGGAGACACCGCGGGCCCTGCTGGAGCGCATGGCTGATGCCGTCGAGAAACTCAGTTACGAAGGTGAACTGGTGCACACCCAGGGAGGGGACACCAGCGTCCTCAGCATCACGCACCAGGTCAAGGACGGACACGTCACCGAGCGGATCATTTGCGAGGATTCCGGCCGCGAGATCATTCGCGATGGGGAGGAGGTCACCGGCATATTTCCCGATCAGCACGCCGTGCTGGTGGGACCGCGTGACGGGCAGGACCAGCCGCGCAGCCCGTTGCGGGAGCGGTTGTCCGGAGTCAGCAGCCTTGATGATTCCCTGTACCTGCTTTCCTTCGTGGCCCCGGAACGCATCGCCGGGCGTGACACGAAGGGTGTGACCATCCGGCCCCGTGACAGTTTTCGCTACGGCTACCGGATCTGGCTGGATCGTGCGACTTACATGCCGCTGAAGACACTGCTGGTGGACGAGCAAGGCCATGTGCTGGAGCTCATCCAGTTCACGAAGATCCGCCTGCCGGCGGGGAGGCCGGTGGCGCCTGGGAAACCTCCGCCTTCTGTCCGGCGTGCCGGGCAGGCCGCGCCAGCACCAGTGCCTGATCCGGCTGCGGATGCATGGGAAAGGGTTGATCGTCCGCCGGGTTTCCGGCTTGCAGTACACAGGGCAAGAGCGGCGGCGGATGCCCGCAACGGCTTGCGCCAGGTCGTCTATTCCGATGGGCTGGCCACAGTATCGCTGTTCGTCGAGCCGGCGGTGGCTGCATCCGAGCAGGCTGAGGGCCTCTCGGAGATCGGTGCGCTCAATGCCTACACCACGACGATAAATGGCCACATGGTGACTGCCGTTGGTGAAGTTCCGGCCCGGACCGTAAAGATGTTTGCCCGTTCGGTCCGCTTCCTGGATCCCGTCCCGGCGCAACGCTGATGCCAGCGCGGGAACTGCTGGTGTTGAGCCGCCCTGGTTGTCATCTCTGCGAGGAGGCGGTGGAGCTGCTCGAGCCCCGATGCCGTGCCTCCGGGGTGCAGCTTCGCACCGTGGATATCGATGAGGACGAAGGGCTTCGCAGCCGGTTTGGCTTGCGTATCCCGGTGCTCATGGAGGGGGAGACGGAGATCTGCGCCTGGCCGCTGGACGAGGCGCGAATCAGCGCCTGGCTGTACGAGACGGAGTAAGCCGCCTGCGGGCGGCGAAACCCGGGAACGCGCCCGGCTTCCGGGTATAATCTGCGGCCATTTTCACGGCCCGACCGGACATGAGTTCCAGCCTCAGCCAGATCCGCAATTTCGCCATCATTGCCCATATCGATCACGGCAAGTCCACCCTGGCTGACCGGTTCATCGAAATGTGCGGTGGGCTGGAAGTCCGCGAGATGAGCACCCAGGTGCTCGATTCCATGGAACTGGAGCGCGAGCGCGGCATCACGATCAAGGCGCAGACGGCCACGCTCCGGTACCGGGCAGACGACGGCCAGTTCTACCATCTGAACCTCATCGACACACCAGGGCACGTGGATTTTTCATACGAGGTTTCGCGCTCGCTGGCGGCCTGCGAGGGGGCGCTGCTGCTGGTGGATGCCGCCCAGGGCGTGGAAGCCCAGAGTGTCGCCAATTGCTACTCGGCCATCGAGGCCGGGCTCGAGGTGGTGCCGGTCATCAACAAGATCGATCTTCCGAATGCGGATCCGCCCAAGGTCATGCGCGAGATCGAGGAGATCATCGGCATCGACACCACGGGCTGTGCGCTGGTCAGCGCCAAGACGGGCCATGGCCTGCGTGAATTGATGGAATTGCTCATCCGGCGCATCCCGCCACCCACGGGGAATCCTGCGGCGCCCCTGCAGGCATTGATCATCGATTCCTGGTTCGACAATTACATGGGGGTCGTGTCGCTGGTGCGTGTCATGAATGGCGCGCTGCCCAAGGGCGCCAAGATCCGCATCTGGTCGACTGGCCGTACGCATGTAGCGACGGAAGTAGGCGCATTCACGCCCAAGGCCAGCCCGCGGGAAGCGCTCAGTGCCGGTGAGGTCGGCTACATCATTGCAGGCATCAAGGACGTGCACGGAGCGCCGGTCGGCGATACCGTGACGCTCGAATCCGGCCCGTGTGAGGCGCCGTTGCCCGGCTTCCGCCAGGTCAAGCCACGCGTGTTTGCCGGACTGTTTCCCACCAGCGCCGATGACTTCGAAGATCTGCGTGATGCCCTGGAGAAGCTGAAGCTCAATGACGCAGCGCTGCGCTTCGAGGTGGAATCATCGGCAGCCCTGGGGTTCGGCTTCCGCTGTGGCTTCCTTGGCCTGCTGCACATGGAGATCGTGCAGGAGCGGCTGGAGCGTGAGTACGGACTCAACCTGATCTCCACCGCGCCAACGGTGGTGTTTGAGATCGTGACGACCGGCGGCGAGACCCGCATGATCGACAATCCGGCGTCACTGCCGCCACCAAGCGAGATTGCTGAGGTGCGCGAGCCCTACATCACCGCCAGCATCCTCGTGCCCAATGAGTATGTCGGCCCGGTGATGCAGCTGTGCGTAGGCAAGCGGGGCGTGCAAAAGCGCATCGAGTACCTGGCGAACCAGGTGGCCATGGAATACGAGATTCCCATGGCAGAGGTCGTTTTCGACTTTTTCGACCGGCTGAAGTCGATCAGTCGCGGGTATGCCTCTTTCGACTACCAGTTTTCGCGCTTCGTGCCGGGCGCGCTCGTGCGGCTCGATATCCTGATCAACAAGGAAAAGGTCGATGCACTCTCGCTCATCGTGCATCGTGACTCAGCCCAGCGCCGGGGTCGGGAAATCGTCGAGCGCCTGCAGAAGGTCATCCCGCGGCAGATGTTCGAAGTAGCGCTGCAGGCGGCGATTGGTTCGCAGATCATTGCCCGTGCCACCGTGAAGGCGGTACGCAAAAACGTGCTTGCCAAGTGCTATGGCGGTGACATTACGCGCAAACGCAAGCTGCTCGAAAAGCAGAAGGCCGGCAAAAAACGCATGAAGCAGTTCGGTTCCGTGGAGATTCCCCAGGAGGCATTCCTGGCCATCCTCGATTCCGGGCGTGGCAACTCCGAATCATGATGCCTGCCCATGATACAGTCCGCCCGGCTCTTGCCTGAGCCTGAACAGAGGCCATCGTGGATTTTTCACTGATACTGGTGCTGGCTACCCTCGCTGCGGGCCTCATCTGGGGCGGCTACCGGGCTTACCTGGCGGTGGCGGGAAGAGCAGCCGGCGCTGAACCGGTGGCAGTGGAATACGCACGGTCGTTTTTCCCCATCCTCCTGCTGGTTCTGGTGGTGCGCTCGTTCCTGTTTGAGCCGTTTCGCATTCCTTCCAGTTCCATGATGCCGACGCTGCTGGTGGGCGATTTCATTTTCGTCAACAAATTCACCTATGGCCTGCGGCTGCCGGTGCTCAACACCAGGATCATGGAACTGGGCGAGCCCCGGCGTGGGGACGTCATTGTCTTTCGCCTGCCGGCGGAGCCCAGCACCAACTACATCAAGCGCCTGGTCGGTCTGCCGGGCGACACCATCCGCTACGTCAACGATCATCTTTTCATCAATGGCCAGCCGGTCGAGAGCATGCTGGTCGGCTTGTATGACGGTGACATGCAGGCGGGTTCCATCCTGATGCAGGAACAACTCGACAGCGTGCGCCACCAGATCCTGCTGATTCCCGGGGTCTCCGGCCGTGGTGATGGCACTTTCGTCGTGCCGGCTGGCTACTATTTCATGATGGGCGACAACCGCGACAACAGCCAGGACAGCCGCTTCATCGGGCCGATTCCCGAGGCCAATATCGTCGGCCGCGCGGTACGCATCTGGATGAACTGGGATTTTCCGGGCATGCCGCGCTGGAGCAGGATAGGCGGGCGGATCGAGTAGGGCGGCGCCCGCGCAATCCACGCCTTGTGTATGCTGTTGTCGGTGGGGCAAACCATGGCAGTATCCGCCACGAGGGAGTAAGCACATGCATTCCAAGCAGAAGGGCCTGACGGCGATCAGTTTTCTGGTTCTGGCGGCCATGGTTGGTCTGATTGGCTTTGCCGGCCTGAAGCTCGTGCCGGTCTACCTCGAGAACATGAAGATCAGGAAGATCCTCAATGACGTGAAGTCCGAGTTCGATGGCCAGCCGGTGAGCGCACAGCAACTGCGCAACGCCATCGACAAGAAGCTGAACATCGAGATGGTCTACAACCTCAAGGCCAGCGAGTTCGCGATCGAGGGTGATGGAGGTGGCCTGACTGTTGCTGCCCGCTACGAGCGTGCCGAACCGTTCATAGCCAATATTTCCCTGCTGGCCAGCTTCAACAACGAGGTCGAGATACGCAGGTGAGGGCGGCGGCACGCTCGGCCGAGGAGCGGCTTGGCTACCACTTTGCCGATCCGGCCCTGCTGGACCTGGCACTGACCCATCGCAGTGCATCGGCCCGCAACAACGAACGTCTCGAATTTCTCGGCGATGCCGTGCTCGGACTGGTAATTGCAGACGCCGTCTACCGGCGTCGTCCTGACGCTGACGAAGGCCTGCTGAGCCGGATACGCTCCCGCCTGGTCCGCGGCGAGACACTCGCCGACATGGCCCGCACCCTCAACCTCGGCGATATGGTTCGCCTCGGCAGTGGTGAGACCCGCACGGGTGGCCACCAGCGAGCTTCGATCCTGTCCAACGCGCTGGAGGCGATCATCGGCGCGATCTACCTCGACAGAGGCATGGCGGCGGCAGAAGCCGTGGTGCTGCGCCTGTATGCTGGGCGCCTGGCCGACCTGCCCGGCGAGGCAGACCTGACCGACCCGAAGACACGTCTGCAGGAGTGGCTGCAGGCGCGGGGGCATCGTCCACCCGGCTACGCCGTGAAGAACATCGCCGGTGCAGCTCATGCGCAGACCTTCGAGGTGGTGTGCGAGATCGGCAGTCTGGGCGTGGTGGTGGGTGGCCACGGTGCCAGCCGGCGCATCGCGGAGCAGGACGCTGCATTGCGTGCCCTGGAGCAGGTGCGGCTGCAGGAGGAAGACTCATGAGTGGCCAGGATTCCGCCAGCGGATTACGTTCCGGCTTCGTTGCCGTGGTGGGCCGGCCCAATGCCGGCAAGTCCACCCTGGTCAATGCGCTTGTCGGTGAAAAAGTGAGCATCGTCACCGCCAAGCCGCAGACCACGCGCCACCGCATCATCGGCATCCGCAGCCGGCCTGACAGCCAGGTTGTGTTCGTCGACACACCAGGCCTGCACCACGATGCCGGCAAGCTCATCAACCGCACCATGAACCGTGCTGCTGCCAGTTCGCTTGCCGATGCCGATGTAGTGCTCTTCGTCATCGAAGGTACAGGCTGGCGTACCGGCGATACGCATGTCCTGCAGCGGCTCGCGAAATGCAGCGCACCGGTGGTCCTCGTGGTGAACAAGGCCGACCTGGTGCGCCCACGTGCGAAGATGCTGCCGTTGCTGGAGGCAGCGCAGGCCCGCCGGACTTTTGCCGGGATCGTGCCCGTTTCAGCACTGGAGGGGGAGAACCTGGAGCGGCTCATGGAGCTGGTCCTGGCGCAGTTGCCGGTGGGTGAGCGGTACTACCCAGACGAGATGAAAACTGATCGTGGCCGCGACTTCCGCATCGGGGAAATCCTGCGGGAAAAGCTCATGGCCACACTGGACCGCGAGGTGCCCTACGGCCTGGCGGTGGAGATCGGTGCGGTTGAGGAGGACGAGCGTCTCGCCAAGGTCGATGCCCTGATCTGGGTGGCGAAGGATTCGCAGCGGCCGATCATTCT
>CAZQGA010000037.1:9120-11590 GCA_964592735.1 uncultured Chromatiaceae bacterium
CTCGGTCGCAGTGGCGAGCGGCTCAAGGCCATCGGACAGGCGGCGCGCCTGGACCTGGAAGCTTTCCTCGGCAAGAAGGTGTTCCTGCAGACACACATCAAGGTTCGGCGCAACTGGGCCGATGACGCACGCGCGTTACGGCAGTTTGGTTATGAGGCCGAGCCATGAGCGTCGTGGAGCGGGTGCTCCTCGAACCTGCTTTCGTGCTCCACGGCCGCCTTTACCGCGAGACGAGTGAACTGCTCGAAGTGCTGAGCCGCGACCATGGCCGGATCAGCATCGTGGCACGCGGCCTGCGCCGGCCCCGGAGTTCCCTGCGCTCGCTGCTGCAGCCTTTCCGGCTGTTGCTCCTGACCTGGTCGGGGCGTGCCGGGGGACTCATGACGCTGGGCGCAGCCGAGGCAGCAGGTGGTGCGCTGGAACTCGCGGGTGACCGGCTGATGTCCGGCTTTTACCTTAATGAACTCCTGCTGCGTTTCCTGCACCGGGGGGATCCGCACCCGCAGGTTTTCGCTGCATACGCCCAGGTGCTTGCAGGGCTCGGCAGCGGAGCCTTCCCCGAGCCCCTGCTCAGGAGATTCGAGACGGAGCTGCTTGCCGAGTCCGGCTATGGCCTGAACCTCGATCACGAGGCGCTGACTGGCCTGCCACTGGATCCGGCAGGCTGGTACGAGTATGTGGCCGATCACGGGCCGGTTGCGGGCATGGAAACGGCTGCGGGCTACCGCGGTGCTGATTTGCTGGCAATCAGCCGTGGTGAGTTTCCGGACGCCCGCACTTTGCAGAGCGCCCGGCGGCTGTTGCGTACGATCCTTGATCATTACCTGGGTGGCGAACCCCTGAAGACGCGGCGTGTGGCGAGGGCCCTGCGGCGCTGAGCCAGGCGCGTTGCGCCATCCGCCGGGCGGGTGAGATCATGCGCTGCGGCCGGTGCAGCCCGGCAGGCAGATGGAATTCCGGCAAGACATGAACAGCATCCTTCTTGGTGTCAATGTTGACCACGTAGCCACCTTGCGCCAGGCCCGCGGTACGCCGTTTCCCGATCCGGTGATGGCTGCGTGGGTCGCGGAGCAGTCGGGCGCAGACAGCATCACGGTCCACCTGCGGGAAGATCGCCGCCACATCCAGGAGCGCGACATCGAGGTGCTCACCCGGACCTTGCAGACCCGCATGAATCTCGAGATGGCCGTTGCCGAACCCATGCTGAGGCTGGCCGAGCGGCTCCGGCCGGCCGACTGCTGCCTCGTGCCTGAGCGGCGGCAGGAATTGACGACCGAGGGCGGACTCGACGTGGCAGCGGACCTGGTCCGCATCCGCGAGGCATCCGCGCGGCTTGCTGCCGTCGGCATCCGCGTGGCGCCGTTCATCGATCCGGAGCCGTTGCAGATCGATGCTTGTGCTGCGGCCGGCGTGCGCGTCATTGAGTTGCATACCGGAGGCTATGCCGGGGCTGTCGATGAAGCTGCGCGCGCCCGTGAACTGCAACGCCTGCGCACGGCAGCACGCCATGCTGCAGGCATTGGCCTTGGCGTGCATGCCGGCCACGGTCTGCATTACCACAACGTGCAGCCCGTTGCTGCCATGGCGGAAATCGTCGAACTCAACATTGGTCATGCGATCGTCGCCCGCGCCCTGTTCGATGGCATGGCAGCGGCCGTAGCCGGGATGAAGCGACTGATGCTTGCTGCGCGTGCGCCATGATCTACGGCATTGGTACCGACATCCTCAGGGTGGAGCGGGTCGAGGCGATTTTCTCCCGGTTTGGCGAGCGCTTTGCCGAGCGGCTGCTCATGCCCGAGGAACTGGTGCAGTTTCGCCGCAGCAGGCAGCCGGTGCGCTTCCTCGCCATGCGCTTCGCCGCCAAGGAGGCCATCGTCAAAGCCATGGGTACCGGCTTCGCCAATGGCATGTGGATCCGTGATGCCGGGGTTTGTCCAAACGCACTGGGCCGGCCTGAGATCGTCTATTCCGCCCGTGGACGCCGCCTTTGCGCAGAGCTTGGCATCGGCGCCGGCTATCTGACCTTGTCTGACGAGGCGGGCCTGGTCGTCGCCGTGGCCGTGTTGATGTGTCGTGCTGATGTGCCCAGGCCGGCGGAGCCAGCATGACCACGCTTGTTTTCGACATCGAGACGGTACCCGACGTCGCACTCGGCCGACGCCTCTATGGACTCGAGGGCATTGCCGACGAGGACGTGGCCAAGGCCATGGCTTTCCAGCAAATGCAGACCGCGGGAACGGAGTTCCTGCCGCTCTGCCAGCAGCGAATCGTTGCCATCTCGGTCGTGCTCCGCCACCAGGCCGAGCTGAAGGTGTGGAGCCTCGGCAGCCCGGACAGCGATGAGCGCGAACTGATACGCCGCTTCTTTGACGGCATCGACCGCTACACGCCAGAGCTGGTGTCCTGGAATGGCGGCGGCTTCGATCTGCCCGTGCTGCACTATCGGGCGCTGCTGCATGGTGTCGCCTCA